>JANLHE010000583.1 GCA_024653875.1 Acidobacteriota bacterium | reverse complement strand
GTCAACGCCATCCTGGGGCCAGGGCTCGGGACCATCAAAGGTCGCAACCACACGTTTGTCGGATTCCAGGCGCAGACGACGGTGGCCAAGATCAGGGCGTCGCGATTGTCCTGGGGGATTCAGGTCTTGCCCGCGGTGATAGTGACTGGTGCGTCGGACCCGGCGTACTACTACGGGCATTTCGTACCGGTCGATGCTCGTGACAGTCGGGTGGGTTATGCCTTCGGCGTGTCTCCATTTTCGCTGGAATGGGCCGTCCCGGTCGCGGGCCGAGTCAGCGCGTATGCAAATGCGGCCGGCGGCCTGGTGATCTTCACGCGGCCATTTCCGTTCGATGATTCACAACGCGCCAACTTCACTTTGGAATACGGTGGCGGGCTGATGGTCCGCATCGGCAGCCGCCAGTGGCTGCAGCTCGGCTACAAATTCCACCACCTCTCCAACGCCCACTACGCGCTGGCCAACCCTGGCCTCGATGCGCACGTGTTCTACCTCGGGTACTGGCGGTCGATTCGCTGATCGCTCCATGGCTCCATGTGGCCCGTGGTCCTGGTGTCGATCGCGCGCGGCGTCCTCAGCCGGGATGCCGTGATGATTCGGAACTTCAGGTAGGAGCCACGTCGGCTGGATCTTCAGGTCCGGCTACACGCTGGTATCGCCAGTACCGGCCACCAACCGCTCGTACGCGTCCACGGCGCGAACCAGTTCCGCCACCTCGACACACTCGGCGTCGGTGTGCGCCACGGCAATCGACCCTGGTCCGAGCAGCATCGGCGTGCCCCAGGCATCCAGGAAGGGCACGTCCGTGGTGTACGCAAACACGGCCGTGTCGAAGCCGGGCACGGTGCGCAGCCGGACTGGCGGAACGACCAGCACGTCCTCAATCGTGGCGGATGTGCCCACGGCGTCGGATAACTGGTCGCGCACGTCCCTGTAGTCACCAACGGTCCTGAACATCAGTTCGGCGCTGGCGTCGGGCGGAATCACGTTCGGCGCCACGCCGCCGGAAATCAGCCCGACCGAGTAGTTCGTGACGCCGAGCAGATCGTCGGCGGGCCAGGCGACTTCGCGCAGCGCGACGAGCGCGTCCAGCAGCTTTTCAATGGCGGACTCGCCGAGCTCGGGCTGGCTGGAGTGCGCGGCCCGGCCGGCGGCACCGAGCCGCGCGCGATACACGCCCTTGGTCGCCAGGCCTAGCCGATTGTCGGTGGGCTCGCCGTTGATCAGCACCTTCGACGCGGTCGGCCACCCATTGGCGGCCTTCGCCCCGTCGGAGCCACGTTCTTCGCCGGCCACGAACAGCAGCCCCACGTCCGTGCGGCCGGCCTGTCGCGCACGTTCGGCGGCCACCACCTGCGCCGCGAGAATGCCCTTGGCGTCGCAGGCGCCCCGGCCGTACAACGTGCCGCCCTCGAGGCGGCTGGAGAAAAAGGGAGGCACGCAATCAAAGTGCGTGGACAGGACCACGCGCGGCTCACCGACGCGGGCAATCACATTGAATCGGCCATCGCCCAACGGCTGCTCATCCACGTGCCAGTCGAGATCGCGAAGCGTCCGGCTGATGAACGCCGCCACCTCCTGCTCGCGACCCGTGGTGGAGTCGATGTCAATCAGCGCGCGCGCAAACGCCAGAAGGCGTTCCGCTACCGAATCCACGCTTCCAGCTCCGTGCGGGTGTCGGTCTTGTCGTCGCGGTACTTCACGATCACCGGCGTGGCCAGGGACAGGCCCCAGTCCTTGCCGGCCCCCACGGTCACCGCACGCGCGCCAGGCACCACCACGGCGCCCTCGGGGATGATGAGCGGCTGCCCAGGCTCCGGTTTGATGATGACGCCGCGCACCAGGTCGTACACCGGCGTCGATCCGGTCAGCACCGTGCCGGCGCCGATCACGGCGCGCTGCTTGATCACGGCGCCTTCATAGATGCCGGTGTTCCCGCCCACCAGCACGTCGTCTTCCACGATCACGGGCAGCGCGCCGACGGGTTCGATCACGCCCCCAATCTGCGCGGCGGCGCTGATGTGCACACGCGCGCCAATCTGCGCGCATGACCCGACAAGCGCGTGAGAGTCAATCAGGGTGCCCTCGCCGACGTACGCCCCGATGTTGACGTACATCGGCGGCATGCACACCACGCTGCGGGCCACATACGCGCCTTCGCGAATGGTGGAGCCTCCCGGGACAATGCGGATGCCATCGGTCAGCATCGGCTTCTTCACCGGCATCGTGTCCTTGTCAAAGAACGGCCACTTGCCGTGGTCGGACGAGAAATCGACGATGTCGCCGAATCTGAAGCCGAGCAGAATCCCCTGCTTGACCCACGCGTTCACGCTCCAGCCGCTGGGTGTCGCAGGGTCCGGCTCGGCCGCACGCACCTCTCCGTCATTCAGCGCGCCTTGCAGGGCGCGGAACGCCTGGCGCGCCTCTATCCGATCCGCAGCCGCCCCGGCAGCGAACAGCGCACCGATCGTTTCAGCCAGTGTAGTCACGCGCGCCCCCCTGCTCCGGCACCGGCACCGGCACCGGCAACTATGGGTAGCCCAAGGTCACGCATCACGGCCAGAATCTTCTCCTGCGACGACGGCCGGGGCGACACCATCGGCAGGCGATAGACCTCCTCGCACAGCCCCATCGCCGCCATGGCGAACTTCACGGGACCGGGGTTCGCCTCGATGAAGTTGACCTGCATCAACGGCAGCAGCTTGTTGTGCCAGTACTGCGCGTCGGCCACGGCCCCCTGCTCGAACGCTTCCACCAGCTGCACGAGCTCCGCGGGCATCTCATTGGACATCACGGAGATGATGCCGTGGCCACCCATCGCCATCAACGGCAGCGTGATCGCGTCGTCGCCTGACATCACGATGAAGTCGTCCGGAACGGCGCGGAGGATTTCCGCCATTTGCGTGATGTTGCCTGAGGCCTCCTTGACACCGATGATGTTGGGAATGGTCGCGAGCCGCACCAGCGTCGCGGGATCCACGTTGCAGCCGGTCCGCCCCGGCACGTTGTAGACCACGATCGGCAGCTCGGTGCTGTCGGCGATGGCCTTGTAATGCTGGTACAGGCCCTCCGGCGTCGGCTTGTTGTAGTACGGCGTCACCGAGAGCAGGCCATCGGCGCCGGCCGCCGCGGCCACGGCCGCCAGGTGGATGACCTCTTTTGTGTCGTAACCACCCGCGCCCGCGAGGACCAACGCGCGTCCCTTCGCCTCGGCCGCGACCAGTTCGATGACACGACGTTTCTCTTCCACCGAGAGGGTCGGTGTTTCACCGGTGGTCCCACACGGCACCAGAACGTGGACGCCGGCGTCGAGTTGCCGGCGCGCGAGGCGGCTGACGGCCGCGGTGTCCAGCGATCCGTCGAGTGTGAACGGGGTGACGAGCGCGGTGCCGACGCCGGTAAAGGGTGTTCTCATGTGGTCCTCGTCTCCAGGTAATCGTCCATGGTCAGCCAGCCGCGCTTGCCGACAAGCCAGGCCGCGACGTCCAGCGCGCCCCGCGCAAACACCGCGCGATCGCGCACGGTGTGCGTCAGCGTGACGGTCTCGCTGGGGCCGTCAAAGCCGACCGTATGTGTGCCGGGGATGGAACCGGCGCGCGTGGACGAGACGTCGATGCCGCGGGAATACCCCGCGTCGACCATCGACTGTGTGAGCGTCAGCGCGGTTCCCGACGGCGCGTCCTTCTTCGCGGAATGATGCGCCTCGTGCACCCAGGCGCCAACGGCCCGTTGCCCGGCAAACCCGGAGGCGGCGCGGGCCACGGCCCGGCGGAAGATATGAAGGCCGACGGAGAAGTTCGAGGCGGCCAGTACACCGATGCCAGCCTGTTCCACCAGCCCGCGCAGCTCGCGTTCGCGCGCCAGCCACCCGGTGGTGCCCACCACGGTGTTGATGCCCCGTTCGGCCAGGGCCGGCAGGTTCACCGGCAGCGCCTCTGGCGTGCTGAAGTCGATGGCGACATCAAACGGTCCCTGGGCCCCGAGGCACTGCGTCAGTTGGTTATGTCGCGTGACGATGGCGGCAATCCGGCACCCGTGCTCCGGCGCCAACTGCTCGACGAGCGTGCCCATGCGGCCGTGGCCGACGAGAAGGATCCTGGTCATTGGTCAAAAAACTCCGCGTGGACGCGGGCAAGCGCGCCGGGCAGGTCGCCGTCGGGAATGACTATCGTAATATTCCGCCGCTCGGCCGCCTGAGACAACATCCGAATGGGGACGGGCCCGACGGCCCCCAGCAGCCGGCTGACAAACAGGGCATCGCCCTGGATACCCTCGCCCACCACGCACAGGGCCGCCATGTTGTCCTGCCGGGTGACGTCGGCAAACACGCGGAGGTCCTCAACAATGCGCGACAGGC
>JANLHE010000579.1 GCA_024653875.1 Acidobacteriota bacterium | reverse complement strand
GTCGACGAGCATCACCGGGATGTCATCCTTCACCGGGTAGATGCGGTGGCAGGTGCCGCACTGCAGGCCGGCGCCGTCCTTCACCACGCGCACGGGGGTCTTACATTCGGGGCAGACGAGAATTTCCAGCAACGTAGGGTCCAGTGCCATACGGCGAATATAAGCCATCCCCTGGCTGAGTGTGAAACAATCATTCACACACCGCATGATCTGGTTCGCACCACCACACCCCCCCGCGCCGGTGCAGACGCAGGCGCCGGCCCCGGTGACGACCGCCGCCGTCGGCGACGCCTATTTTCAATTCATTCAAGGCCGCATGCTCGAGGGGCGGGGTGACGTGGCCGGGGCGATTGGCGCCTATCGCAAAGCCATCGCGCTGATGCCGCAGGCCGCCGATGTGCGCGCCGAACTCGCGGGACTGCTCGCGCGGGAAGGCCGCACCGCCGAGTCGATCGTCGAGGCCGAGGCGGCCCTGACGAGCGAGCCCGCCAACCGCGAGGCGCACCGCATTCTCGGCTTCGTGCGGTCCGCGCTTGCCGACAACGCGCAGACCGAGCAGCAGGCCGCGCTGGCGACGCAGGCCGCGGGTCACTTTGAACAGGCGCTGGCCGGCGGCACGCGCGATCCCGGCGTGGAGCTGTCGCTCGGCCGCTTGTACGTCCGGCTCGGGCAACACGCCAAAGCCGTGGAGACCCTCCAGGCCTTCCTCAACGATCAGCCCGGCTATCCCGAGGGCGTGCTGCTGCTGACCGAGGCGCTCGATGCCACCGGCCAGTTTGCGCGGGCGGTGGTGGCGCTCGAGCCGCTGGTGCGGGATGAACCGGATCTGGCGCGGGCGCGCCTCTGGCTCGCCGAGATGTACGAGCGTGTGGGCCGCGAGGCCGACGCCGTGCCGCAGTGGGCGGAACTGGTCCGGACCAATCCCAGCAACACCGCCGTGCGCCTGCGCCATGCCACCGCGCTCGTGAACGTCGGGCGGCTGGACGCCGGCCGGACGGTTCTGCGCGCGCTCACGATCGAGACGCCGCGCGACATCAGCGCGTGGTACCTGCTGTCGCAGGTCGAGAACCGGACGGGCAACGCCGACGCGGCGGAGGCGGCCGCGCGGCAGATCTCCGACATCGACGGATCCGATCCGCGCGGGCCGCTGGCGATGGCGGAGGCGCGGTCGGCCCGCAAGGACTATCGCGGCGCCGTGGCCACGCTCGAACCCCTGCTCACCGCGTTGCGCAGCCAGCCGCCAAGCGAGGTCTACGGCCGCGTCGCGATCGAACTGGCCGATGCGCTCGACCAGACCGGGGAATCCGGCCGCAGCCTGCGCGTGCTCGAGGACGCCGCGGTGGCGCTGCCCACCAGTTCCGACGTGTCGCACCACCTCGCCGAGACGCTGTTTGGCCTCAAGCGCTACCGCGAGGCGATGGAGGCCTGGACCCGCGCGCTGGCCGGCGACCGCCTGAACATCGATGTCACCGAGGTGACGCGCAAGCGCGACCGCGCCAGGGAGCTGGCGGGCCGGCAGTGATGGGCCGCCCCATCCGATGCGCCGTGAGCCTGCTGCTGGCGGGCGTGTGCGCCGCGGGCGCGCCGGCTTGCGCCGCGCGCCGGTACGTGCCGCCGGCCGGACCGGGCACGCCGTTCGACGAGGCCGCGACGACGTGGACCGCGATGACCGCGCGCTGCCGGGACGCGCGCGTCTTTCTCGCGGAGATTCGGGTGGACGGATGGGTGGGCGCGTCCCGCCAGAGGGTGCCGGCCACGATGCACGGCGCGTTGACGCGCGGCGATGACATTTACCTCGAGGTGCCGGCGCCGGGGCGATCGGTGGTGCAGATGGCCGGACGCGCCGGGCGGGCGGTGTTCCTGCTGCCGCGCGACGAGCGCGTCCTGCGCGCCGCCTCGCGCGACATCGTCGAGGCCCTGACCGGGCTTCGCTGGGGCGCCAGGGACCTGCTGAACGTGCTGTCGGGCTGCGTGAGCGATCCGTCGGCGGCGGTGACCGGGCAGCGATACGGGCGGCGCGCCGCGATCGAGCTGGGCGCCGGCGTGCGCGCGTGGGCCCGGCAGGACGCCGGCGCCTGGCACCTTGACGCCGCCTCGCGCGACGGCTTGCTCGTGGAATATCTGGCGCGCGACGGCGCCTTCCCGTCCGTGGTGCGCGTCACGTCCACCGCGACCGACATCACGCCGCTCGCGCTGACGTTCCGCCTCACGCAGGTGCAGGCGAACGTCGAATTGGATCCGGACACGTTTGTGCTGAACGTGCCGGACACGTTTGTTCCGATGACTCTCGAGGACCTGCGCGCGACCCGCCCGTTGCGCGAGGGGAAAACGCTCCCGTAATGCCTGTGAACTCCCGCTCCCTGATTCTGCGTCCCTCCGCCAAGATCAACCTGACCTTGCGCGTGGGGCCGAAGCGCGACGACGGCTATCACGAGCTGCGCACGCTGTTTCAATCGATCACCCTGCACGACACGGTAACCGTGTCCCCGCGCCAGGGGCCCTTCGGGCTGGCGTGCCGCACGCCGGGTGTGCCGGCCGATCGGACCAACCTGGTCTGGCGCGCGGCCGACATCCTGTGGGAGGCGATGGGCCGGTTCGGCAAGGCGCGCGACGCCCACGTCCGGCTCGACAAGACCATCCCGTCGCAGGCGGGGCTGGGCGGGGGCAGCGGCAACGCGGCCGCCGCGCTGGTGGGGCTCAACAGCGTCTGGGGCGCGCGGTTGTCGCGGCGCGACCTGATGCGGCTGGCCGCCCGGCTGGGCTCCGACGTGCCGTTCTTCCTGCAGGGAGGCACCGCGCTGGGAGTCGGCCGGGGCGAAGAGCTCTATCCGGTGGACGACATGGAGCGCCTGGGCGTCATCATCATCAAGCCGTCGTTCGGCGTGGCCACGGCGGACGCCTACGGGTGGCTGGATGCCGACCGCGCGTCCGGCGCGGACCTGCAGGCCGACCCGGTGGGGCACCCCAGGCGCGAGGTGGAGGTGGGGTGGCCCTGCGGTCCGCTGGCGCTTATCAACGACCTGACGGCGTCGGTCGCCCGGCGCCATCCGGGGGTGCGCGACATGATCGACGCCTGCCTGTCCCAGGGAGCTCTTGCAGCCCAAATGTCCGGCAGCGGATCGGCCGTGTACGGCCTGTTTTCCGAAGCCTCGGCGTCGCGCGCCGCCCGGCAGCTCAAACGGCCGGATTGGCTCGTCCTGGTCGCCCGTACCCAGACCCGCCGGGAGGCTGCCAGACGGATTGGCTTATGATAGACTCCCTGTTTTGCGACGGTCCTCTGACGCGTCACCGTAGGGGGTAGCGCGGGCCGCGGACGGGGTGGGGCGTCGCCAAGCGGTAAGGCGCGGGTCTTTGGAACCCGTATTCGAAGGTTCGAATCCTTCCGCCCCAACCAATCTGGACACCGGAAGGTACATGAGCCACGGTCAGCTGAAGTTGTTCTCCGGGAGCGCCCATCCGGCGCTGGCCAAGGAAATTGTCGAGCAGCTGGACACGACGCTCGGCATGGCCCGGCTGCACCGGTTCCCGGACAGCGAAGTCTCGTTCCAGATCGACGAGAACATTCGCGGCACGGATGTCTTCATCATTCAGCCCACCTCGACGCCGGTGGACGAGAACCTGATGGAGCTGTGCGTGATGATCGACGCGTTCCGCCGCTCGTCGGCCTCGCGCATCACGGCCGTGATTCCGTATTACGGCTACGCGCGGCAGGACCGCAAGGACAAGCCCCGCGTGCCGATTTCGGCGAAGCTGGTGGCGAACCTGCTGGGCGCGGCCGGCGCGAACCGCGTGTTGACGATGGATCTGCACAAGGCGCAGATCCAGGGGTTTTTTGACATCCCGGTGGACCACCTGTTCGCGGCTCCGGCGGTGATCGAGTATCTGGTCCGCCAGGATTACGGCCCGGTGACCATCGTGTCGCCGGATGCGGGCGGCGCGGAACGGGCGCGGGCGTACGCGAAGCGGCTGGATGCGGAGCTGGCGATTATCGACAAGCGCCGCAGCGAAGACGGGACGGCGGAAGTGATGAACGTCATCGGCGATGTGGACGGCCGGGTGTGCATCATCTCCGACGACATCATCGACACGGCCGGGACGATTCAGAAGGCGGCGCAGGCGCTCAAGGACAACGGCGCCAGCCGCGTGCTGGCCTGCGCGGTCCACGGCGTGCTCTCGGGCCCGGCCATCAGCCGGATCGAGGCCGCGCCGATCGACAAACTCATCGTCACCAACACGATCCCGCTGGGACCGGAAAAGATGGCGTGCGAGAAGATTGTGGTGCTGTCGGTGGCGCGCCTGTTGGCGCAGGCCATCCGCAGTATTCACGAAGAGACGTCGGTTTCAAAGTTGTTCGTTTAGAGGTTTTGATCATGGACGCGACATTGCAGGCGGTTCGGCGCGAGACAAACGGAAAAAACGAGGCGGTGCGCCTCAGGCAGTCGGGCAAGATCCCGGCGGTGTTGTACGGCGGCAGCAGCAAGATCGGGGAGTCGCTCAGCGTCGACCCGAAGGAACTCAGCCGGATCCTGCACTCCAAGACGGGCGTCAACTCGATCGTGTCGCTGGTGATTGACGGCATGCCGGATACCCAGGTGCTGGTCAGGCATTACCAGATCGACCCGGTCACCCACCGGCTGCTGCATGCCGACTTCTTCCGCCTGGCGATGGACAAGGCGCTGCGCCTGACCGTGCCGGTCCACCTGACGGGTGAGTCGAAGGGCGTCAAGACGCTGGGCGGTACGCTGGACTTCGTGCACCGCGAGGTCGTGGTCGAGTGCCTGCCGACGAACATCCCGCAGCACATCGAGGTGGACGTCACCGAGTTGCTGATTGGCCAGGGCGTGCGCGTGCGCGACCTGACGACCGACGGCACCTGGACCGCGGTCAGCGAACCCGACATGCTCATCGTCCACGTCGTGGCGCCGCGCGCGGAGGTCGTCGAGACGCCTGAGGTCGCCGCTCCGGTTGTGGCCGCCGAACCCGAGGTGGCGAAGAAGGGCAAGACGGACAAGGAAGAGAAAGAGAAATAGTCCGTGCGGGCATGAAGCTGGTCGTTGGTCTCGGCAATCCCGGCGCCCGGTATCGGGGCACGCGGCACAACGTGGGCTTCGAGGTCATGGACCAGCTGGCCGCGCGCCACGGGCTCGCGTTCGGGGCGTGGAAGACGCTGGCGGAGATCGCCGAGTGGCGGCGGCCCGAGGATCGCGTCTGGTTCGTGAAGCCGATGACGTTCATGAACCTGAGCGGCGACGCGGTGCTGGCGCTGGCGGGGTTCTACAAAGTCGACGTGGCGGACCTTTTGGTCGTGTGCGACGACGTGAATCTGCCGGAAGGGCGCTTGCGGGCGCGCCCGGACGGATCGGATGGCGGAAACAACGGGCTGCGGTCGATGACGGCCTCGCTCGGGACTGACGCCTACGCGCGGCTCCGGATCGGAGTGGGCCGGGGCGACGAACGAAGGGATCTGGTCGATCACGTGTTGTCACGGTTCGACCCGGATGAACAGCCGATCATCAACAGCGCGGTCGATCGCGCGGCGGATGCGGTTGAGGTGTGGATAACGGACGGCCTGGCGCCTGTGATGAACAGGTTCAACCGCCCCGGAGACACATCAGATGCGTGAAGAAGCAAGACGTAGGAAGTAATAAATCGTAGATAGTAGATCTGCAAATAATAAATTTGTAGATCGCTCCTTGTCGTTCCCGATTGTGGGGGCGACCTGATGTCCATAAGGAGGCACATGAGCATTCACCGGCAGTACGAGCTCGTCTATATCGCGATGCCCGACGCGACCGAGGAACAGTTGGCGGAACTGCACCAGCAGGTGGCCACTGTCGTCGATCGGTTTGGCGGAACCATTGAACGCACCGAGCCCTGGGGGCGGCGCCGGCTGGCGTATGAAATCAACCGCCAGCGCGAAGGTGTGTATGTCCTGAACATCCTGAACGGCCCCGCGGCGATGGTCGCGGAACTCGAGCGGCGCCTGCGCGTCCTCGACATCTGCATGCGTCACCTCGTGGTCCGCGTGGATGAAGTGCTGGCGAAGGAAAACCGGTCGCAGACCCGCCGCAAGTCCGCCACCGTGGCGCGACGGTTGCGCCGCGGCCTGCCCGCCGAGCCGACCGAACAGGAACTGAGCCGCCGCAAGGCGGAAAACGATGACGCCGATGGCGGCCCCGATGGCTTCGGGGAGGGGGACCGATGAGCGGCTTTGGCAACAAGGACACACGTGGAGGCGGTCGCGGCGCGGCCAAGGGCAAGGACGGCGACAAGGCCGGCCGTCGTGGCGGATTTTTCCGCCGCCGCCGGGTCTGCAAGTTCTGCGTCGAGAAGATCGATTACGTCTCGTACAAGGACGTGAAGCTGCTCTCGCCCTTCATTCCCGAGCGCGGCAAGATCCAGCCGCGACGCATTTCCGGCACCTGCGCCAAGCACCAGCGGGCGCTCCAGACGGCGATCAAGCGGGCGCGCACGCTCGCGTTGATTCCGTATGTCACGGACTAGGCGGAAGGAGACCCCATCATGGCAACGGAACTCATTCTGAGACAGTACGTGGAACACCTGGGCAACCGCGGCGAGATCGTCAAGGTGGCCGACGGGTACGCGCGCAACTTCCTGCTGCCGCGCAAGCTCGCGCTGCGGGTAACCGCGGAGAGCAAGAAGCAGATCGAGCGCGAGCGCGCGAAGGCGGAGGCCCAGGAGAGCGAAGAGCGCGGCTCGGCGCAGGCCCTGGCGGCGGCGCTGGCGGCGGCCGATATTTCCATCGCCCGCCGCGTGGGTGAACACGACACGCTGTACGGGTCGGTGACCACCAGCGACATCGCGGAGGCCCTCGGCGCCCGGCAGATCACGATCGATCGCCGCAAGATCCAGCTCGAGGAGCCGCTCAAGACCCTCGGGGACCACGTGATCACCATCAAGCTGCACCGCGATGTGCCGGCCACGGTGACCATTAAGATCGTGCCTGCCCAAGCGGCAGGCTAGTACAGACACGACTGCAAATGGGGCAATGGGGCAATGAGGCAATGGGGCAATGACGTCCCCATTTCTTCATTTCTCCCTTTCCTCATGGCAGCGATCTACAATCCTTCCCTCATGGCCGAACGCACCCTGCCGCACAACCTGGAAGCCGAAAAGAGCGTGCTGGGCGCGATTCTGATTAACAACCAGGCGTTCAACCAGGCGGCCGAGGTCATCGACTCGGACGATTTCTTCCGCGACGCGCATCGCCGCATCTTCGAAAAAATGGTCGTCCTGACCGACCGGAACGAGCCGGTGGACTTCGTCACCCTGAAGGACGAACTCACCCGCAGCGGCGAACTGGACGAGGTGGGCGGCCCCGCGTACGTGAGCGCGCTGACCGACGGCGTCCCGCGGTCGGCCAACGTCGAGTTCTACGCCAGGATCGTCAAGGAAAAGTCCACGCTGCGCCGGCTGATTCAGTCGGCCAACGAAGTGCTGGTGCGCGCGTACGACGCGGAAGAAGACGCGGACACGCTGCTCGACGAAGCCGAACGATCGATCTTCTCGATCGCCGAAGGCCGGATGCGCTCGGGCTTCATAAAGCTGAGCGACCTGGTCGCCAACGGCTACGAGATGCTCGAGACGCTGCAGAACAGCCGGGGCCTGGTGACCGGCGTGCCCAGCGGGTTCGTGGAACTGGACGAGATGACGTCGGGATTCCAGAAGTCCGACCTGGTCATCATCGCGGCCCGCCCCGCGATGGGCAAGACGAGCTTCGTGCTGAACATTGCGCTCAACGCGGCAATGGAGGCGGGCAAGACCGTCGGCATCTTCAGCCTGGAAATGTCGAAAGAGCAGCTGTTCATGCGCATGCTCACGTCGGAAGCCCGGGTGGACGCGCACCGCTTTCGCGGCGGCTTCCTGGGCGAACAGGACTACGACAAGCTGACGGCGGCGTTCGCGCGGCTGCACGACGCCAAGGTGTTCGTGGACGACACGGCGTCGGCGGGCATCCTGGAAATGCGGGCCAAGTCGCGACGCCTCAAGCTGGAGCATGGCCTGGACATGCTCATCGTGGACTACCTCCAGCTGATGCAGGGCCGCGGCAAGTTCGACAACCGCCAGCAGGAGTTGGCCTCGATTTCCCGCTCGCTCAAGATCCTCGCGAAGGAACTGGAGATTCCCATCCTCGCGTTGTCGCAGTTGAGCCGGGCCACGGAAACCCGCGCGGACCATCGGCCGCAGCTGTCGGATCTTCGCGAGTCGGGCGCCCTCGAGCAGGACGCGGACATCGTCATGTTCATCTACCGCGAGGAGATGTACAAGACGGGCGACGACCAACCCCGGCCGGAAGTGGAAGGCGTCGCCGAAATCATCGTCGGCAAACAGCGCAACGGGCCGGTCGGCTCGATCAACCTGGCGTTCCTGAAGCAGTACACCCGGTTCGAAAATCTGCAGCACGGGTCACGGGGCTGACGCGTGATGACGCGGCCGACGGTGGCCACCGTGCACCTGGACGCGTTGCAGCACAACCTGCGCGCCATCCGGAAGATGGTGTCGTTCGATCGGAGCCCCGGGGCTTCAGCCCCGGGGGCCTCGGCACGGGCTGAAGCCCGTGCCCTCCATCCCTCCGGGACTCCTGACATCATCGCCGTCGTCAAAGCCAACGCGTACGGACACGGCGCGGCGCAGGTGACGCTGGCGCTGGAAGCCGCCGGCGCCTCGATGTTTGCGTGCGCCGATCTGGAAGAGGGCGTCACCCTGCGCGAGGCGGGCGTCACGCGGCCGATTCTGGTGTTCGGCGCGCTGAGCGTCAGCGACCTCTCGCACCTGTTCACGCACACACTGACGCCGACCGTGTCCACGCCGTCGGCGGCGCGCGCGCTGGAAGCGGCGGCGGCCGCCCGCGACGCCGTGCTGCCGTGCCACCTGAAGATCGACTCCGGGATGAATCGCCTGGGCTTCCGGCACGACAACCTCGCGCGGACCGTGCCGCCCGTGCTGGCGATGCCTCACCTGCGCGTGGACGCCGTGTACACACACTTCGCCACCGCGGATCGGCCCGAATCGCCGTGGATGGAGGAGCAGCGCGGCCGGTTCGATCGCGCGACGGCGGCGCTTGGCGCGCTGGGCCTGCGCGGCGTCGCGCGCCACGCCGCGAACTCGGCGGCGCTGCTGCGCGACGCGCGCACCTGGTACGACGCCGTGCGCCCCGGCCTGCTCCTGTACGGCATCGTCCCGCCGCCGCTGGCCGCCGGTGATCTGGACCTGCGACCTGCCCTGTCACTGACCAGCCGTATCGTGGCCGTGAAGGGCCTGCGGCCGGGCGAGGGCACCGGTTATGGGCTGACGTGGCAGGACGACGCGCCGCGCACGATTGCCATCGTGCCCGCCGGGTACGCCGACGGGCTCGATACCCGGCTCGCGAATCGGGGGCAGGTGCTGGTGCGTGGACGCCGGCGGCACATCGTCGGCTCCATTTGCATGGACATGATTATGGTGGACGTGACCGGCGAAGACGT
>JANLHE010000267.1 GCA_024653875.1 Acidobacteriota bacterium | reverse complement strand
CGTCTTCCGGCCGCCGATACGGCGGGCCTCGTCAAGCAACCGGTCGTCAATGGCCAGATTTGTCGGCATACACATGTATCCTACACACTGATTATGTGTGAATCAACACGCAGAACCGTGGAGTTATGCGGCATCAGCCGGTAACCCCAGCAGGGGCAACCGGATCACGAACGTGGTCCCCTTGCCCTCTTTCGTCGCGAACGTCAGCGTGCCCCCGGCCGCGTGGAGCATGGCTCGCGACCCGGCCAAACCCAGACCGGTACCCTTGTCTCCCTTGGTCGACTGCAAGGGCTGGAACATTCGCGGAATGAACCACGCGGGAATTCCGGTGCCCGTATCGGTCACGCTGATCTCGACCGCGCTGTCGGCCGGACGCATCGTGACGGTCAGGGTTCCACCGTGGGTCGTCTCCATGGCATCGCGCGCATTGAGGTACAGGTTCAGGCACACCTGCGACACCATCCCGGCATCGACATCCGGCGCGGGCACGTCCGCACAGTCGGCCACGACCCGGATGTGGCGTTTTCCCAGGTCCCTCTCGATCGTGGTGAGTGGTGCCAGGACCGCGCTTCGCAGCCCGGACGCCTGCGGTCCTGGCGCGCGTCGACGCGCCAACTGCAGCAGGTTGGCGGTCACTCGCGAGGCATCCATCGCGGCCTGGAGCACCGTCTCGATGTCCGCGCGCGCCTGCCCTTGCACTCCGGAATCATCGAGTGCCAACTGCGCTGCGCCCGAGATGATCGTCAGGCTGTTGTTGAAGTCGTGAGCCGCGCCTGCCGCCAAGGTGCCGACGGCCACCAGTTTCTCCACGCTGAACAGCTGCTCCTGCCCCTCCCGGACCTGCCGCTCCGCCTCCGTCAATCTGGCGCCGCGCACGCGAAGCAACGTGCCATACAGCGTGGTGACCATCGTCAGGATGAACAGGGTGCCCGCGAGGGAGCCCAGGCCATCCGGCCATGTCACGCCCGTGAGCAAGGCCAGCGGCGTCAGCGACGCGTGGAGGAACGCGGCGGCGAACGCGAGGGCCAGCATCGACGGGCGGAAGATGTGCGCGTCCACCGGGCTGTAGCGGCGGGTGACGAGCACGATCATGCCGGCCGTCGACCCCAGGAGCCACAGCGCGCCCTCAAGCGGGTGGAGCACCGCGATGATCGAGAACGCCACGCCGGGCGCGGACGCCACCGCGAGCGCGACCAGCGCGGTGATACCGGCGGCCACGATCCCGATGCGATCCCACGGCCAGTGCACGATCGCGGTCACGCCCGTCCGCAGGTCTTCCAGCAGGTGCCGGACCATGAGCGCCATCAGCAGGGCCGAGAGGGCTCCGGTGACGACCGAGATCAACGCGAAGAAGGGGTGCGCGGTCACCTGGTGGCCGATCATCGCCAGATCCATGACCAGGCAATTCACCACCGCCCAGACAAGGGCGGTCCACGTGCGCGCGCGAGGTCCAAACTCCTGCCGCAGCTCGAGCGCGGCGCGCAGGCCGAACGTCCAGACCACGGCGTTGAGGATTTCCCACAGGAGACCAGACATTCATGCCCCGCGGCCGGAGAGAAACCCGGCCCGGTTCTGCCACGCGCTGTCGGCGGTGTGTGCGGTGAATGGTGGCAGAGGTGGACGTTGGACCATGGCACTGCAATGTCCAGCATCGTGGGAAAACGTTACCGTCGGCCGGCACCCGCCTGCCACAGACGCCGGATCACCACGGTCGCCGCGGTCATGCCGATCATCACCGCGGCAAACGACCAGAACCGGTTGGCGCTCAGTTCGCCGCCCGCATAGCTCCAGACAAAGGCAAACGGCAGGATGCCGACCAGCGAGGCCACCGCGTAGGTGCGAAAGGTCAATCGTTCCACGAGTCCGAGGGCGAAGCTCACGACATCGGTTGGCAGAATCATGCGCAGCACCACGATGCCGCCGAAGCCGAGGTCGCCGGGCACTTTGTCCGCGAGCCGGTCGATGGCGTCCAGCGACGTCACGCGCTCCAGATAGCGGCGTCCGAGGCGCGCGACCTGGAACGCGATCAGGCTCCCGGCCCACCATCCCGCCGCGCTGAGCAGCGCGGCGGGGACGACGCCGTAGCAGCGCGTGGCAAGCGGCAACAGTGGCAGCGACGAAAACGGCAACAGCACGACCGACGCCGCCAGCAGGACGACGTAGATGCCGGCGCCGAGCACGGGGTGCAGCTCAGTCCACGCCTCGAGCCACGACGCATCCCACTCCCATTGCCAGATCCCGAGGGCGACAAGCGCCACCGCGGCTGCGGCAAAGGCAATCTGTGCTCTCACGCAAGCAGTGTAACGAGTCCGGGCTGGATGTGGTGGCGCGCCGCTCTCGGCTACGGTGTGGTCAGCGCGTCGACGACGTCGGTTTTCGAGAAGTCGTCGCCCTTGAAGAGCAGGGGCTCGACACTCGTCGCGGCCAGTGCGTACGCGAAGCAATCGCCATAGTTCAGGTTCGCAGGATGCCGGCCTTTTCCGTACCGTCTGAAAGCAAGCCGGGCGGCTTCGACCTGCTCGGCGTCGACGGCGACGGTACTCACGCCGAGCTTTCTCAGCAGGTTGTCGAGCTCGACCGCTCCTGCCTTACCGTGCCGCGCCTCGACGACGATGCCGGCTTCGAGAAGCGTGCCGGCGGAGATGAGTACCGCCGGGGCGTTCAGGATCGCGGCCTCAAACCGGTCCGAATCGGCCTCGGAGAGATAGATGGCCAACAACGCCGACGTGTCGACCACCATCAGCGTGGTGCGCCGTGCTCGTCGTAGTCGAGGATATCGTCGGCGGAGCGTGCGTCGAGCACGCGCAGCTTCGCCACTCGCTTCTGAAGGGCCTGGATGTCGGCGCGCAGCCGATTTGCGCGCCTGGGCCGGCGCACGCGTCCCAGGCGCTCACGAAGGGCGGTGATGACGGCCTCGGTCAATGTCTCCCCGGTCTCGCGTGCGAGCGCCCGTGCGAGACGATCGGCGTCGTCGTGCTTGATGCTCAGGGCCATGCCGGCATTATCGCACGTTTCTAGATTCGTCTGGTGTTTCTAGAAAGTCGCCCGCATGTTCCCACCCTGCAGCCAGTGCTCTCACGCAAGCAGTGTAACGGGTCCGGGCGGGAGGTGGTGGCGCGCCTCTCTCGTCAGTGCGCGTGCAGCGCCGCGATGATGGGACAGGTGATGGCGCCCCGCCTCGCGCGGCAGCGATCCACCAACTGCGCCAGCACCGCTTCGATCCGGCGCAGGTCGTCGAGCTTCGCGCGCACATCGTGGAGCTTCTGCGTCGCCGCCACGCGCGCTTCGTCGCAACGGGTGCCATCCTCGAACGCCAGCAGCCCCGCGACTTCCTCGAGGCTGAAGCCCAGGCGCTGCGCAGATTTCACGAACTTGACGCGCGCCACGTCCGATTCGCCGTAGCGGCGAATCGTGCCGTACGCCCGTCCCGGCTCGCGCAACAGTCCCTTGCGTTGATAGAAACGGATCGTCTCGACATTGACTCCCGCCGCGGCGGCAAAGACGCCGACGGTCAGGCTTGGCGGCTGGGTTTTCATGACGCTTGACTCCGTACTTAGGTACGGACCGAAGCTTAGTCCATCATGCCAACGATTGGAAATGCCACACGCATCTCGCCCCCCGCTACGGGGCGAGGCGCCCTCTACGCCGGAGGGCTCGCGGCGATTCTCGCTTCCACGTGCTGCCTCGGTCCGCTGGTGCTGCTGATGCTTGGATTCAGTGGCGCCTGGATCGGCAACCTCACGGCGCTTGAGCCGTTCCGTCCGTATTTCATCGTCGCGGCCGTGGCCGCGCTGTTTTTCGCCTACCGTCAAATTTTTCGCCCTGCCGTGGCGTGCACGCCAGGTGAGGTGTGCGCCGTTCCACAGGTGCGGACCACCTACAAGGCCCTGTTCGGCCTGGTCGTCGTGTTGATTCTGGTTGCCCTCGGTTACCCGTTTGTTGCCCCGCTGTTCTATTGAGACTCGAAAGGAACCTGCCATGAAAACACTGCTATCCGTTGCCGTCGTTCTGTTGCTCCTCACCAGCCCCGCGTGGGCCGCGCCCAAGACGGTCACGCTGGCCGTCCCCGGGATGACCTGCGAGACCTGTCCGATCACCGTGAAGATGGCCCTCAACAAAGTGAAGGGCGTCACCAAGGTGAACGTCGACTTCGACAAGA
>JANLHE010000574.1 GCA_024653875.1 Acidobacteriota bacterium | reverse complement strand
CGCCAGCTCCTGCGCCGCCCGCGCCGCAGGCAGCGCCCGCTGGTTCATCCAAGGTCTTCAACCCCGATATCTCGGTGATCGGAAACTTCCTTGCGGTGACAGGGAAGAACCCAGGCAATGCCGCGCCCTCGCTGTCGCTGACTGAAGCCGAAGTCGCGTTTCAGGCGGTGATCGACGCGTACGCGACAGCCAATTTCTACATCGGGGTGAGTCCTGAGGGCGCCGAGCTTGAAGAGGGCTATGCGACGTTCACGGCGCTGCCGGGCAATCTGCTGCTCAAGGTGGGCAAGATGCGCGCGCAGTTCGGCAAGGTGAACACCCTGCACACGCACGCCGTTCCGTACACCGACCGCCCGCTCGTGACCGAGAACCTGGTCGGGGGCGAAGAAGGCGTGTCGGATTCCGGCCTCTCGCTGTCGCATCTGATTCAGATGCCGGCGATCTTCCTTGAAGCGACCGCCGAGGTCTATCAGGGCAACTCCGCGGTGTTCCAGACCTCCGAACGATCGCGGCTGAACTATGGCGGCCGCCTTCGGGCCTATCGGGATCTCACGGAAGCCTCCAATCTCGATGTGGGCGCGTCGATTACGCGGGGACCGACCGATGTCGGCACCGACCTCGACAAGCGCCTTGTCGGCGTGGATGTCACGTTCCGGTACCGGCCGCTGCGCCGGGCGATCTACCGCCGCCTGAATCTGCGCACCGAGCTTATCTGGAGCCGTCAGGAGCTGCCGGGCGCCTTACACGCCAGCGCGTTTGGGTTCTACGGCCTTGGTGAGTATCAATTCGCGCGGCGGTGGTATGTGGGCGCGCGGGTGGATCGGTCGGGACGCACGCTGGAAGCCGATGCGACCGACACCGGCGGTTCGTTTTTCCTCACCTTCTGGCCGACGGAGTTCAGCCTTATCCGCGGCCAGTTCCGGCACATCAAGTACGCCGAAGGGCATCGCGGCAACGAAGTGCTCTTCCAACTCAGCTTCTCCATCGGCGCCCACGGCGCGCATGTGTTCTAAGACAGTGATCTTCAGGGAGACCATCATGATGCCCACACCTTTTTGCGGCGCCGCCCGTTGGCTGCGATCCGCGCTCATGGCGATTGCGGTCTTGTTACTTGCCGCTTCGGCCTCATTCGCGCAACTGCGTGTCGTCACCACCACCGAAGACCTGGCGTCCATCGCCCGCGAAGTCGGCGGCGACAAGATCACGGTCGCCGCCATCGCCAAGGGTTACCAGGATCCCCACTTCGTCGATCCCAAACCCAGCTTCCTCCTTGCGGTCAACCGCGCGGAGTTGCTGATCCTGGTGGGACGGGATCTGGAATTGGGCTGGCTGCCGTCGCTGCTGACGAGCGGACGAAATAGCAGAGTGCAACCCGGAGCCGCCGGCTATCTCGATGCGTCGATGAATGTGAAGATTCTGGAGATCCCCACGGGACAACTGACCCGCGCGATGGGAGACGTGCATCCCCAGGGCAATCCGCACTACTGGCTGGACCCGGGCAATGGCCGCCGGATCGCGCAGGCCATTCGCGATCGACTCAGCCAGCTGCATCCGGCCGACCGGGGCTACTTCGACCAGCGCTACGCCGACTTCGACAAACGCCTTGCGGCGGCCGAAGCGCGTTGGGATGCCGCGATGGCGCCGTACGGCGGCATCAAACTGGTGACCTACCACCGGTCCTGGCCCAACTTCATGGAGCGATTCAAGCTGGAGGTCATGGGGTACGTCGAGCCCAAGCCCGGCATTCCCCCGTCGCCCGCGCACACGATTGATCTAATCGGCGAGATGAAACGCCAGGGCGTGAAAATCATCGTCGTCGAGCCGTACTTCGACAAGAAGACGCCGCAGGCCATTGCCAATCAAGTGGGCGGCATGGTGGTGGAACTGGCGCCGTCGGCCGGCGGCGCACCGGGCGCGGAGACCTACATCACCCTGTTCGACTACAACGTCCGCACGCTTGTGGACGCGCTCCGGAAGACAACGGGGAAGTAGGACATGGACACCCTGACCATCCTGGAGTTCCTCGCCGCACCGATCGTCGCCAGTTTAATCATTGCGGGCATTCATGCGTACCTCGGGTTACACGTGGTGGAACGCGGGGTGATCTTCGTGGACCTGTCCCTCGCGCAGATTGCGTCGTTGGGTGCCGCCATCGGCGTGTTCATCGGTCTTGAGCCCCATGACCCGTCGATTTACTGGCTGAGCCTCGGGTTCACGCTGATTGGCGCGCTGGTCTTTGCGCTCATCAAAGGGCAGGAGGCCGACATCCCCCAGGAAGCCATCATCGGCATCTCGTACGCCGTCGCGTCGGCGGCCGTCATCCTCGTCATGAGCCAGTCCACGGGCGAGAGCGAGCACCTGCGCGACATGCTGGTGGGGAACATCCTGTCGGTGCAGTGGACGGAGGTCTGGATCACGGCCGCGATCTACGCGGTGATCGGCGCGTTCCACTACATCTATCGCAAGCGTTTTCTTGACATTTCACTGGATGCGAAAGGTGCGGCGGCGCGCGGCGTCTCCGTGCGGTTCTGGGACTTCCTGTTCTACGCGTCGTTTGGCATTGTCGTTACGCGATCGGTGGCGATTGCCGGCGTCCTTCTGGTTTTCTGCTATCTCATCGTGCCATCCGTGGGCGCCATGTTGTGGGCGAAACGGATTGGGCCGCGGCTGGCCATCGGCTGGATCATGGGCGGCGTTGTGTCGATGCTGGGCATGTACTTCTCCGTCCTGTTCGACCTGCCGACCGGCGCCACGATCGTGTGTACGTTCGGCGGCATGCTGGTCCTGATGGCGCTGGTCCGGCCATTGGTGGCCCGATCGCGATAGCCGCGACCTGCCGGCGCGTTGGTGCTACGCTGTCGCCATGAGGCGACCGGAGTGGCTGACACGCGAGAGTGAACAGTGGGAAACCGACGGTCTCATCACGCCGGAGCAACGGCGGTCCATCCTGGACCGGTATCCCGACACGCCTGAGAAAGACGACCAACTCACCGCGCGCACGCTCGTGTGGCTGGCGTGGCTGGTGGCGGGCTTCGGGCTGATTCTGCTGGTGACGTGGAACTGGGCCGACATTCCTGTCGGCCTCAAGGTGGCGGGCACATCGCTTGTCGCGCTGGCCCTGTATGGCGCGGCGTGGCGCGCGTCGCGCCGGGGTGCGCGCGGCCAGGCTGAGTGGTTGGCCTTTGGCGGAGCGCTGGCCGCCGGCGCCGTCACGGTGGCCATCACCGAACTGATGCACGTGTCGCCGGCCAACACGCTGCCGCTGTTGTTCTGGGCGCTGGCGATCGCGGTGACCGCGCTCGTGGCCGCCTCGCCCGTGACCACGGCGCTGGGCGCCGGCGTCCTGTTGTTCTGGGCGCTCACGGACACGGGGCGGCCACCCGCACCCTGGGCGTTCATGTTCGTGTTTCCGTTCCTGGCCGTGGCGCTGGAGCGACGCTCACAGACCTGGGCCGCAGGCGCCGCGACGGTGGCGTTTGGCGTCTGGGTGCCGCTGATTGGCATCGACACCTGGAAAGAATCGATGGTCCCAGGCGCCATGCTGCTGGCCGCTGGCGCCGCGCTGGACGTCTGGGCGCATCAACCGGCGGATCGGCGACCCGCGTTTGCCAGGGCCACGCCGGCGCTGGCACTGGTCGCGGTGGGATTGGTCTTTCTTGGGATGGCCGCTCTACATCGCGCCGCCTTGCCGCTGATGGTCGGCGACCCGTCCGCGGTCTGGCCCGCGTTGGCGCTGCTGGGAGCGCTGATCTTCGTGGCGCTCTGGCCGTCGGCCGCGCAGCGATCCGCGCGGTGGCGCCCGCTGGCGTTTGGCGTCCTGGCCGTCATCTGGATGGTCTCCACGTTCGTGGCGTCCGGCCAGACGCGGGCGCCGCTCTGGTGGGCATGGACGTGGACCGCCCTGATCAGCGTGGCGCTGGTGGTCCTCACCGTCAGCGCCGTGCGCGAAGGCGTGGCCACCCGGAACCGGGGTCTGTTCCTGGTCGGGGTATCCGCGATGATCGCGCTGGTCGTGATGCACTTCACCGGTCAGGAGAACAGCATCGGGCGATCGGCGCTCGTGCTCTTTGTCGCCGCCGGCGTCTTGTGGTGGACCAGCAAGACCGCGCGTGGACCTGCCGCCCTCTGATATCTTCGGGAACCATGTCCACGTCCCGGCGCCGTTTCCTCCGTGACTCCCTGATGCTGGCCGGCGCAACCGCGCTGCTGCCCCGGACGACTACTGCCGACGACGCGTTTGACTACGTCGTGATTGGCGCCGGGTCGAGCGGGTGCGTGGTGGTCAATCGACTGACGGCCAACCCGCAGGTGCGAGTGTTGTTGCTCGAGGCCGGTGGCCCTGACAATCATCCGCTGGTGCCGGTGATCGGGCAGTGGACATCCCTCATCGGGACGGACCTGGACTGGAAGTACACGACCGAACCCGAGCCTGGCCTCGGCGGCCGATCGGTCCCGTGGCCCCGCGGAAAGACGTACGGCGGATCGAGCGTGATTAGCGCGGCCGCGTATGCGCGGGGGCATCAGCTCGACTTCGATGGATGGGCGCGGGAGGCTGGCGCGGACTGGTCCTACCAGTCCGTGCTGCCGTACTTCCGGATGTCGGAAGACAACACGCGCGGTCCTTCGCCGTATCACGGCGTGGGCGGGCCGATGGCGGTGGCGGACACGACGGACCCGCATGCCGGCCACCTCGCGTTTCTTGAAGCCGCCAGGGAACTAGGTTTTGCCGCCGACCCGCAGTGGGATTTCAACGGCGCGACGCAGGAGAACGGCGCGGGGTTCTATCAGAAGAACCTGAAGAATGGCCGGCGAGATTCTGCGGCCAGCGGATTCCTGACGCCGATTCTTGGCCGTCCAAACCTGGTGGTGCGACCGTTTTCGCAGGTGAAGCGACTGCTGTTCACGGGGACGCGGGTGACTGGCGTCGAGTACGTGCGCGGCCGCGCCACACCGGGCGTGACAGCAGTGGTGGAACGCGTCCGCGTCGAGCGAGAGGTCATCGTCTCGGCCGGTGCGATCGACACGCCGAAGATCCTGATGCTCTCCGGGATTGGCCCCGCGGACCATCTACGGAGTCATGGAATTCCGCTGATTCTGGATTTGCCCGGTGTCGGTGCGAATCTGCACGACCACCCGCGGATTGGATTCCGGTGGGCGGGACAGACAACGTTGCCCGGCTCATCGGTGTCGGCAGGCCTGCTGACACACTCGGTCCGCGGCGTGAATCCCGGCGCGCCTGACCTCCAGTTTTATGTCGGGCGCGGATTGAGTGCGCCTGACACCGCGATCGCGCTCTCCGTCACGGTGAGTCGTCCTCACAGCCGCGGGTCGATCACGCTGCGATCGGCCGATCTGTCGGCGGCGCCCGTGATCCGTGCCGGGTACTTTACCGACGCGCGCGACATGGACGCCGCCGTGGAAGGCGTGCGCCTGGCACGGGCCATCGCCCATTGCCGCGCCTACGATCGACTCCGCGGCGCAGCCGCCGATCCCCTCGATACTGAAACCACACCCGAGCAGATTCGCGCGTTCATTCGGCGTGTGGCAGCGACGATCTATCACCCCGGAGGCACCTGCCGCATGGGCCGCCGCGCCGACGCCGTCGTCGATCCCCAACTCCGCGTGCGTGGCATCGACGGCCTGCGCGTGGCGGACGCCTCCATCATGCCGACGGTGGTGAACGCCCAGACCCACGCCGCCTGCGTGATGATTGGCGAACGGGCAGCCCAAC
>JANLHE010000572.1 GCA_024653875.1 Acidobacteriota bacterium | reverse complement strand
CCATGCCGCCGCCCTTGAGCATCGACATGTCGCGCTCAGCGAACGCGAGATCGGGGTCAGCGGAAATCGGCATGGAAGTCATCGATCGTTGCTCCTTCTGCGGTCCTCGGCTAGAGGACCTGGTACTGGACGGCGACGGAGTAGCGGGTATCCGCACCGGCGCCCGTGTTCGTCAGGGTGACTTCCACGACCGCACCGGCCGGCACGCGCACGCCCGTGTCGAGGCCAGCGGTCAGCGAGGCCGTGGTCAGCGGCACATCGACGGCCGTGCGATCGGCCGTGCCGAACTGCGCGTGGCGGGTCGTGTCGTTGTATTCCTGCGCGGCCAGCGCGGCGATCTCCACGTCGGACGAGGAGAACCCGTCCGTCGAGTAGCTCACGTCGATCGCCGTGGTGTCGCTGTCGGTGTCCGACGGGTTGTTCCCGATGAACGTGACGGCCTTCACGATGATCGGGCGCTCGCACGTGAACGATGCGACGGCCGTGTCGAGGTCTCCGCCGGCGGAGTTGTACTCCTTGACGAACGTGTGGATGTCGTTGTCGCGGCTCATGTTCCAGTTCCATTCCCCCGAGCCTGATCAGACTCGGCTTGTGTCGCTCTCAGGGCTCTCGTCCTGCTCACGACGGGCGTTGATTGCTGCGATTCGCGGGGATTCCGGCAGCCATCCGGCCCCACGAAATCCCCACATAGTCGAGTCGGTGCCGCGGCGCGGGTTCCCGGCAATCTCCGGGTTCTCCCGCCCGTAGGTCTCGACCACGGTGTCCACGACCTTGCCCTCGGCACTGTCAGCGGCACGCTGTAGTTCGCGCTCCGCTTCCCGTGCCGAGTACAGGCCGTGAGACACCACGATCTCGTCCTGCCCGATGTACGGGCGCCCCGCCTTGTCGATCTTCTCGACCGCGAGGTACGCCCGTTTCGCCCGCTGGATGCCGGCGGTCATGGTTACGCGTCGTCCTGGATGATGGGAACTCCCCAATTGGCGAACTTGCCCACGCCCGAGTTGTAGTCAGCGACCGCGCGGAGGATGACCCCCACCCAGTCCGACTCCTCGAACGTCCGCATGTCCCAGTCCTTCGACACGACCCACTGCAGGGCCTGCCGCGACGCCATCGCGCCGATCTTGTCGGAGTTGCCGTCCACGGTCATGTAGCCGTCAACGAAGATCGGCACGCCGACCAGGTTGACGCCCTGCACCATGTATTCGCGGATGAACTGCTCCGAGAGCCCCGCGGGAATCCACGGGTTATTGCTCGAGACCACGCCCTGCACACCGAGGTTCGTGACCAGATCCTCAGCCCCGATCGGGGAGAGCACCGTCACGAGGTTCTCGGCCGGCCCGCCGTTGGCGACGGAGTTGTCCTGCAACGCGCGACGGGCTGTCCGCAGCACCGAGAGCACGAGGTCCGTGTTCGTGGTGCCGACGTCCGTGATCCCGAAGTTCACGAACTCCGCGAGCAGGTCCTGGTCCAGATCCTGCCCCTCAGCGCGCGCCAGCTCCTTCGACACCAGCCGCGTCACGTCTTCCTTCGAGAAGTACTTGGCGCGCTCGCTGATGCGGACCTTGATGACCCGCAGCGTCGGCGAGATGGTCGTCGACGTCAGGTCAAACTGCGAGTTCGTCACGATCTCGTCGCCCTCGGTGGGCGTCTGGACTGTGAACGTCGAGTTCTGCCTCGGGATGAGCGCGGAGTTGTGCCCCTTCGGGATGTTGATCTTCTCGAACAGGTTCATGCAGACCGCGTGCTGCGGCATCATGGCGACCGTCGAGTCGATCAGTGCATCCGTGATTTCCGCCACATTGGCGGCGAGTGTGTCTGCGATGTCACACCTTCCCTACTGGAGTTCCGAGTACGCCTTCTGCGCCTGTTCGTCGTTGATCTGACCGCGCCGCAGAGCGGCGGAGATCCCGATGAACGATTTCAGGTCAGCCGGCGGTGCGGCCATGCTGGGGCTCGCGCCGTTGAGCGGTGTCGGCGACGGTGCGCCTGCGCGCGCCTCCCCGGCAGCCTCGGCGGCAGCGGCCTTGATGCGTTCTTGTTCCTCGCGGCGAATCTCCGGCGTCAGCTCCGTGCGGATCTGTTCGCGGAGAGCCTCCTGCTGCGCACGGCCGAACGGCACGAGCCACGATCGGAACAGCGGGGTCGGGTCGAGCGGCTTCTGGTGATAGAGCACCTGCGCCGCTTCGATCTGCTCCTGCTCCGCCTTCGTGAGCGTGAACGTCTCGCCGGCCTGCTCCTCGAGGTATCGAGAGAGCATGTTCACGCCGACCGCGACGCCCCGCGCCAGCACGGCGTTCGACGCCTTGCTGATCTTCTCGGGCGAGACGGTCGGCCTGCCGTAGTCGTCCAGGTTCTCCGCGGCCTCACGCGCTGCGTCTGCGAGCTCGTTGAGCACCGCTTCGGACCCCGCGTACTGCTGCGTCGCCGTGAACGATTCCGCGGCTGCCGCGCGCTCGGTCTTCCGTCGCATGGACTCGCTCTCACGAGCCACGAGCGACTTCACCGGGCCGAGTTCCCTCAGCGCATCGTCACCGAGCGCCGCGAGCAGTTCTTCGTAGTTCGGACCCTCCGGTATCGGATCGGGCTGAGCCTCCGGTTCTGGCGCATCGCGCTCGGCAGTCGGTGGCGCGACCATCGGCCCCGAGTCGGGGGCCTCCATGTCGGGCGCGTCTGACGGTGCGGCGGCAGTGACGGGCTCAGCGACGATCGGATCGGGCATCCTGAACTCCTCGGAACTGTCATCACGGGTTTCACGCACGCCCCGGAACGCAGAACAGCGCCCTCGTCCGAAGACGGGGCGCTGCATGAGCGCGCTGGATGCGCGGGTGCCGTGATGCCCTGAATGCTAGGCGTGGTGCGTATCGGAACGCAACCC
>JANLHE010000571.1 GCA_024653875.1 Acidobacteriota bacterium | reverse complement strand
CGCAGGATCTCCGCGCGAAAATCACCGCGCTTCTCGATCTCAATCGTGTGTCCGCCGGTGAGCGACGTCAGGTCGGTCAGATCGGACCAGCGCCGGGCGCCTCCCGCGGCCACCGCATAAATCACGGCGTTTGACCGTTTCGCGACTTCGGCCACCTCGTCTGCCTGCAGCCAGCTCATCGTGTCGCGCCCGTCGGTGCACACGATCACCAGTGACCGGCCAGCTTCCGCCTGCGTCGTCATGATTGCGGAGTGGATGCCGTCCAGGATCGCCGTCTGGCCCCTTGGCTCGATCCGCTCCAATGCCTGCGCGACCTGCGAGAACTCTGAGGTCAGGGACACGCGCGGCGCGACCGCGTGGTTGAACGTCGTCAGGGCGATCCGGTCATTCGGCTTCAGACCGGCAATCAGCGCATGGCCGGCCTCCACGAGATCGCTGATGTTGCGTCCCTCCGTGCTGCCGCTGCCGTCGAATGCAAGCACGACGTTGATCGGCACATCCGATGACTCGAGAACATCAATCTCCTGGCTGACGCCGTTGTCACTGAGCGTGAAGTCGGCCGCCGTCAGGCCGCTGACGGGGACGTTCCGCTCGGTTACGAGCACGTCGACACGCACGCCGGTGGCGGCCGCTGAAAACAGCGGAACCTGACGCTGCGCCGCCGGCACCGGCACAAGCCAGAGCACCACCGCGACACATGCCCACCAGAGCCGAGTCACATCGTGAACGATACCTCAGAACCTGAACCTGATGCCCATCTGCAGCCGCCTCGGGTTCATCACGTTGGTCGGCTGGCCGTAGAACGGCGAGGTGGTGACACCGCTGTAGCCGACGTAGTTCGCGCGATTCAAGAGGTTCTGCCCGGACAGATACAGCTCAATCCGGAATCGCTTGTTCGCGGCGCCGCCGCCGGAGCCTCCGGACTGACCGCGAGTGCCGAAGCCCCACGAGTACGAGAGTCGTCCGCCCAGATCCCACTGCGCGCTCGTACGGACCGAGTTGCGCCGGACGCCCGCGGGGCGATCGTTGAACAGGCCATCCCGGTTGTCATCGCGGCCCGTGGTGATGTTGTACGGCGACCCGGACTGCGCGCGGGCGTTCAGGCTGAGGCTCATGTTCGTGATGGGCGAGAGGTTGAACGACGCGCTGGCGCGATGCCGCACGTCGCCACCCGAGGGCCCCCACTCGGTGTCGAGGTTGTCCCCGTTGGCCGGCAACGAGAATGCGCCGGTCGTGTTCGTGTCGCTCTTCGACCACGTGTAGTTCACGAAGAAGAAGGCCCGCTTCCACTCCAGCTTGGTGAGGTTCCAGCCCACGTTGACCGAGTGCGTCCTTGCCTCGGCGTCCGACACCAGCGACAGGATGTTCGCAAGGTTGGGATCGGGCCGCACGCCCTCCACGGGCGTATTGAGATTGCGACCGCGCAGCAGCCCTTGTCCCCAGCCGAACGTGTAGTTCACGTTGACCCGCTGGTTCGGCGTGATCTGGCGATCGCCGCCCGCGGACATGCGGTGACTGGTCGGCAGCGTCAGATCATCGGACCACAGGTACTGGTTGGTGACCGACGTCGCGCCCTCGTCAGGCAGCGCCGGATACGACGGATTGGCGACGTTGAGTTCGCGCTGACGGAAGCCGTCCACCAGCAGCGTCTGTTTGTAGAGATCGCCGCTGACCCAGTCATAAAAGTACCCGTAGCCGGCACGAAGGGTCAGCTTGCCGCTGCGGAACGGCGACCAGCCCATGTTGACGCGGGGCGACAGGTTCACCTGATCCTCGACAAGCGTCTGGAATCCGGTGCGCACGCCGGCCGACAGCATCAGGCTGCGCGACACGCGCCAGTCGTCCTGCACGTAGAGCCCGGCCTGCCAGCGCGAATAGGTGAGGTTCGGGTCACCGATTCGACGCGTGTAGCTCGACGGCCGGCCCGCGCGATAGTCGTCCAGGCTCGCAAACGTGTACGTTCCCAGATAATTCGAGATGTCGTCGGAGCGGTATCGCCCGCCCTCGATCAGGCCGCCCACGCGCCACGAGTGCGGTCCGCGCACGTAATCCAGGTCGCTGGCCAGTTCGAGGTCGAACCGGTCCTGGCCGCCGCGCGTCTGCGCGCCACCGCTCGTAAACGCGTCGAGGACGCGCAGTGTCGGCGCCTCGACAGTCGCCTGATTGCTCGTCGATCCCCACACCAGCTGCAGGCGCGATTCCGTGAACATCCGCCGTCCCAGCGGCCCGCTCTCGGACAATCGCAGCGTGTTGGTGGATGACGAGGAGCGAAACGCGCGATCGGTGAGGTTGAATCCGCCGATGCCCTGGTTTCGTGATTCGCGCGAACTGCGATTGAAGCTCACACGAATCGCGTGATCCGGATTCAACGCGTGATCCAGGCGGCCGTTGAAGTTCATCGCGTCTACCGGACTGCGCAGCGAGTCGGATACCGTGCTGCCGTCCGGCAGCACGGCCAGCAGGTTCGGCGACGTGTACTGGTCCGTGCCGCCGACGTTCATCGAGAACGACGTCTTGTTCGGACGGATGGTCCCGGACAGGGACATGCCGTACTGGCGCAGTTGTTCATCGCCCTTGACGGGCGTGAACGGATTGCGTGCGTTCAGGGCATCGTCCTGGAACGACATGTCGAGGCTGCCGCGGAGCGGCCCGGCGCCAGGCTGCGTCATGATGTCGATGAACATCATGCCGTTCATGCCGCCGTGATTCTGCGCGGCAAACGCATCCATGCGGGGCAACCGAATCGAGCGAATCTGCGATTTGGGCGGCATGCGCCCGCCGGTGAAACCGTCCACGCGGAACTGCGCGCCGGCCGGCGCCATCGCCTTGAGCACGGCCTCCATTTCTTCAGGGTCGTCCGGCAGCGCCTCGATCATCTCGCGCGTGAGCACGGTGGAGAACGCGTTGCCGCGCGGGTCGAGGCCGGACGTCTGGCCATCGCGGCCGACGGTCACTTCCTCGCTCACCTTCTGCAGCCGCAACGTGACGGTCCGGCGATTGTCACCGGCCCGCACCCGCACGTCGCGTACGGTGGCGGGCTCGAACCCGGGGAACTCGACCTGGAGCGTGTATCGCCCGGGCGCCAGTCCCGCGGCCGTGGCCACGCCGGCATCCGACGCCACCAGCGGCGGCAGCGGTGTCGCTCGCGTCGTCTCGTCCTGGCCGAGCATGGTCACCGCCGCCGCCGGAAGTACGGCGCCGGTCTGATCCACAACCGTGACCAGCAGCCGCCCTTTTGGTGCTGGCGCCTGCGCGCCGGCGGCCCCGGCCGCCAGCAACACAGGGCACACAACGACTATCACGCGAGCGCATGTTTTCAGCACGGGTCTCTCCGTCCAGTTACTTGGTGACCGTGAACTTCTTGCTGTCGATCTTCGGATTGACCTTGATCTGATCGAAGGTCATCTCTTCGGTCGGCTTGCCATCGATGGACCGCTGCAGCGTGTGCGGCAG
>JANLHE010000570.1 GCA_024653875.1 Acidobacteriota bacterium | reverse complement strand
CCACGACGCGCGCCCTCAGCGCCACCGAGCGCCGGTTCCGATAGCAAAGAAAAAGACGTCGGGTGTCTTTTTCGACGAAAAAGACACCCGACGTCTTTTTCTTTGCTATCGGAACAGGCGCTCGTTGGCGTTGAGGGCGCGCGTCGTGGCGTCGGCGCCACGGCGCGCGGCGGCGATGCGGGCGGCGCGGTCGGGTTCGTTCAGCAGGACGCTGACCTGCGCGCGCTTGAACAGGACCATCGCGCGCTCGGGATGCGACGCGGGGACCGCGTCCAGCGCCCGCCGCGCGTCGTCAAGCCGGCGCGCGGCGAGGTAGAGGACGCCCAGTTCCAGGTGGTGCGCGAACGCCGCGCCCTGCGCGGCCTTCGCGCGCTCGAACGCCCCAATCGCCGCGTCGGTCTGCTGCGCGCCCATCGCCGCCCGGCCCAGCTGCACCAGCTCGGCCGGTGACGCCGGGCGCAGGGCGAACAGGCGCTGGCGCAGCGCCACGCTGTCGGCCAGCCGGCCCTCGCGCGCCCGCGCGAGGGCCAGCGCTTCCAGCGCAGGCACGCGCTCGGGCGACTCGGCCACCACCTGCTCCAGGAGCGGCACCGCGCGCGGCCACTCGCGGCCCTTCGCGTAGTGCAGCGCCAGGTACAAGCGGACGTCCTGCGACTTCGGCGCGATGGCCGCCGCGCGCCGGAACGTCGCTATGGCCAGGCCGTCGCGCCCGAGCGCCGAATAGGCCGTCGCGAGGCGCATGGTCGCATCCAGGTGCTGCGGGTCGGCGGCGAGAATCTGCAGCAGCAGCGGCACCACGCGCGCGTAGTCGCCGCGAACGAACAGCGTCGACGCCGCGTCGATGACCCCGAACAGCCGCACCATGTCCGCCGCACGGGGCGCATCGCGGCGCACCGCCGGCGCCGCGGTCCCGCTGACATACCCAAGGCTCGCCAGCTTCTGCCGCGCGTCCTCATCGATCGGCGCGGAGGCGGACGCGGCGGCCTCGAGCGACGGCACAGGGTATTCATCAAGCGCCGCGCGCATCGGCGCCGGCAGCGACGCAGCCGTGCCAAGCTCACGCGCCTCCGCCGGATCACTCGCCACGTCGTAGACCTCGGTGCGTCCGGAGAGGATCGCCTTGAGCGGTCCGGACACCGTCATGATCTGCGGCTGCCAGCCGTACTGGAGGAACGGCTTCATCGCTTCACCGATGACCACCTCTGCGGCCGGGGCCGGCGCAGCCAGGCTCTCGGGCGACGCCTGCCCCGCCCAGTCCATCAGCGTGTGAAACACCCGCCGCGTGCTCACCGGTGTCGCCACCGATCCTGCTGGAACGTTCGGTCCCACCACCACCATCGGCACGTGCATGGTCGGCTGATACAGCAGGTGCCCGTGGCCGGCTTCACCGTGATCGCCCAGGCCCTCCCCGTGGTCGCTCGCCACCACCACCGCGGCCGTGCCGCCGTTGGCGGCCACGCGCGACTCGAATCCGTCCACCAGCCGCCCGAGTTGCTCGTCCATCGCGGCCACCTCCGCGCGGTAGGGATCCTTCGGGTAGCGACTGCGGAAGGGTTCGGGAGGTTCGTACGGCGCGTGCGGATCGAAATAATGCACCCAGAGAAAGATCGGCCCGGGCCCTGACGCCTGCGCCAGGTGCGCCAGCGCGCGCGCGGTCGTCTCGCTCGAGGATCGCTCCGCCGTTCCCGCCGCGAGTTCATCGTCGTACAGGTCGAACCCGCGGGCGATGCCGAATCGCCTCGCGAGGACAAATGCGGACACAAACGCGGCGGTCCGGTAGCCGGCCTCCTTCAACGCCTCGGCGACGACCGGATGTCGCGCCGCGAGGAAGCGCGCGTTCTCATGGACGCCGTGCCCGCCCGGATAGAGGCCAGTCATCATCGAGCTGTGCGCCGGCAGCGTCTCCGGCACCGTGGCATAGGCCTGCGCAAACACGCGTCCGCGCGCGGCCAGCCGGTTGTAGGCGGGCGTCTCGACGCCCTTGGCATCGGGACCAATCGCATCCGCGCGGGTGGTGTCGAGCGTGACGAGCAGGATCGACGGCCGCGGCGCCGCGGCGGGGTGTGGCGGCCCGGACGCCCCGCCACACCCCACCGCGATTACCAGGAACCCGGCGAACCAGCGGGACCCGTGGCCGCTGTTGAACCCGGCGTTCACTTCCCTGTCTTCCAGAGATCGGCCAGCCCCGGCTCCTTCATCACGCGTTCGATGTCCGCCATTTCCACCGGCAGCGACGCGGACAGATTTTCGTAGCCCGACTCGGTGACGAGAATCGCGTCCTCCAGGCGGATGTAGATGCGTTCGTCCGGGATGGTGAGCGCGGGCTCGATGGTCAGCATCATTCCCGCCTTGTAGACGCCGTCGAAGACGCCGCCGGAGACATCGTGGGCTTCCATGCCGAGCCAGTGGCCAAACGATCGGCCGGGCTTGGCGTAGTTCGCCACGAACCTGGTGGCGGCCTCTTTGATCTTGGGGTCGGTGAACGTGAACGTTTCCAGGATCTGCGTCATCTTCGCGTGCGCGTTGGCGATGGACTCGGCGGCGGGGCCGGGCCGTATCGACGTCATCAGCGCCTGATACAGCTTCAGGTAGATGCCGTACATCTCGCGCTGCCGGGGCGAGAACGTGCCGTTCGCCGGGAACATGCGCGTCACGTCGGTCGTGTAGTAGGAGACGTCGGGCGCGTAGTCCATCAGCACGAGATCCCCGTCTTGCAGCCGGCTTTGCGCCGCGTGGTAGTGCGGCCACGCCGAGTTGGTCCCCGTCGCCACGAGGGCGTAGTACCCGATGCCCTGCGCGTTGTGGCGCTTGAAGATGTAGTCCGCGATGGCTTCGATCTCGTACTCGTACATCCCCGGTTTGGCGGACTTCATCGATTCAAGGATGGCCAGGTTCGACAGCCGCGTCGTCTCGCGCATGAGCGTGATCTCCTCGGCGCTCTTGATCTGCCGGAGGCGATCCACGAACGGGTCGAGATTCAGGATCTCGGACCTGGTGGCGATGGCGCCCACCTTCTGCCGGAACACCGCGTCCTTCGAGGCGCGGCCATCCCATGGATCTTCGGCCGTGAGGCGCTCGTGGTTGGCAATGCGGTCGGGGGCGGCGGCGCCGAGGGACTCGCTGCGGAAGGGCAGGTACAGCGACCGCCCTTCGGCCGCCAGCGCGCGGACGACCCCGTCAAACCCGGCACGGTCCACCACCTGCTCGATTCCCGTCAGGCGGCCGGCCTCGTCTCCAGGCGCCAGCAGGGGTCCTTCCGAGCGGTCCGACGCCGGCGTGCGGGCCGGCAGGAACAAGGTGGACGTCTTCGTCCGGCCGTCAATCAGCAGAATCGCCCGCGGCACCTCCACCCCGCTCAGGTAGAAGAACTGCTTGCCTTGCTGGAACTTCGTGTACGCCGCCGGTTCGGTGGCGCCGGCGAGGATCGCCACGCCATCGCCGATGGCCTCCATCACCTTCGCGCGCCTCGCGCGGAACTCGCCTGGGGAAAAGGTGGTCGTGAACAGGGGTTTGTCGGCCGCCACGGGCAACCAGGCTGCCGCGACGAGGATCAGCACCAGAGAGACGCGAAGGCGGCGTTGGGT
>JANLHE010000569.1 GCA_024653875.1 Acidobacteriota bacterium | reverse complement strand
TATATATGGTGGGTGAAATGACGGCGGCCACGCTCAACACGGTGCATAACCTCCACTTTTACCTTGACACCATGCGGGCGATTAGGAAGGCTATTGAGTTCGGAATCTTCGACCAGTTCAGACAAGAGTTCACGCGAACGTTTTCCCGCCGCCAAGTGCCATAAATGCCTGACTTCACAACACTTCCGCTCGTCGTCGCCCTGGCCTCCCCCCAGCAGGCAGGCCAGCCCAGCATCTGGGTGCAGATCTTCCCGTTTGCCCTCATGCTGCTGGTGTTTTATGTGCTCGTCCTGTTGCCAATGCGCCGCAGGCAGAAGAAGATTGCGGAGTTCCAGAGCAGCCTCAAGGAAGGCGACAAGGTCATCACCACCAGCGGCATTTATGGTCATGTGACCAAGCTAACGGACGCCTCGGTGCAGTTGCAGATCGCCGACAAGGTCAAGATTGAGGTCGCGCGGGCCTCGGTCGGCGGATATCAGGGACAGGATCCGGTGGTGAAAGACGCCGGTGGGCTCTAACCATGTATAAGAACCTCCGTTGGAAAGTCATCAGCGTCCTGGCCGTGGCCGTCCTGGCCGTGGTCGCGTTTTATCCGCCCCAGTCGAAGATCAAGCTGGGCCTTGACCTGCAGGGCGGTGTCCACCTGGTGCTTCGGGTCAACACCGAAGACGCCCTGGAGCTGGAAACCGAAACCACGTCCGAACAGCTGGGCGTATCGCTCAAGGACGCCGGCATCACGGTCGGGAGCCTGCGGCCCACCAGCCTGACCACGTTCCAGGTGGACGGGGTGCCGCCCGATCGGGATCAGCAGTTCCGGCAGATCGCGCAGGATCAGGCCGGCCTCAGCTTTGACCGCGAAACCGGCGTGGGCGGGGCCTACACGTTCCGCATGAAGCCGAACATCGACAAGGATCGGCGCCGCGAGGCCGTCTCGCAGGCGATTCAGACGATCGAACGCCGCGTCAATGAGTACGGCGTCTCCGAGCCCATCGTCGCCGAATACGGCAACGCGGGCAATCAGATCGTCGTGCAGTTGCCGGGCGTGACCGACATCCCGCGCGCGAAGGAACTCATCAGCAGCACCGCGGTGCTGGAACTCAAGCTGGTGGACGCCGGTCCGGCGCCCGACGAGGCCACCTTGTTGTCGACCCTGGGCGGCGCGGTGCCCGAGGGACAGGAAGTGGTCCAGGGCTCGCCGGCGGCGGGGCAGCCCGGCACCTCGTTTTATCTGGTGAGCAAGATCCCGGTGATCACGGGCAACGACCTGCGCAACGCCAAGTCGACGATCGACATGATCGGGCAGCCGGCGGTGGGCTTCACGCTCAACAGCGACGGCGTCACCAAGTTCAGCCGGGTCACCTCGGCGAACGTCGGCCGGTACCTGGCCATCATCCTCGACAACCGTGTGCAGTCGGCGCCGGTCATCGAAGGTCCGATCACGACGGCCGACGCGCAGATCACGGGCACGTTCACGCAGCAGGAAGTGGCGGACCTCTCGCTGGTCCTGCGGTCCGGTGCGCTGCCGGCCTCGCTGACGTATCAGGAAGAGCGCTCGGTGGGGCCCACGCTGGGTGACGCCTCGGTGCGCGCGGGCGTGCGGGCGTCGATCGCGGGTCTCATCCTCGTGGCCCTGTTCATGCTCGTGTACTACAAACTCGCCGGGTTCAACGCGGTGGTGTCCATCGCGCTCAACCTGATGATCCTGATGGGGTTCATGGCGTATCTCGGCGCGGTCATGACGCTGCCGGGCATCGCCGGCTTCATCCTGACGATCGGCATGGGCGTGGACTCGAACGTGCTCATCTTCGAGCGCATCCGCGAGGAAATCGCCAACGGCAAGGGATCGCGGCAGGCGGTGGCGGCCGGCTTCGACCGCGTGTTCGTCACCATTCTCGATACGCACATCGCGTCCCTGATCGCCGCGGCGTTCCTCTTCCAGTTCGGCACCGGTCCGATCCGCGGGTTCGCGACGACGTTGTTCTTCGGTCTCATCTCCAACGTCTTCACGGCCGTGTTCGTGTCGCGCACGTTGTTTGAAATTTCGCTCTCACGGCGGCCCGGCACGGCCCGCCTGAGCATCTGATTCGCGGACGAAAACCTCATGCAGATTCTCGGAAAGTCCAACTTCAACTTCATCAAGTGGCGGTGGCACGCCATTGTCTTCTCGGCCGCGATCATCACGATCGGGATCGGGCAAATCATCGCGCAGCGCGGACCGAAGCTCGGCGTGGACTTCTCCGGCGGCACCGCCATGGTGCTGAAGTTCCAGCAGCCGGTGACCGAGGACGTCGTGCGCAATGCCCTGGCGTCCACGGGCGACAAGACCGTGCAGCGGTATGGCGCGGCGTCCGACAACGCCATCCTGATCCGCCTGCCCCAGACGGTGGTCAGCGAAGAAGGCACGATTCTGGACGACGCCGCCGACCAGGTGGACGGGTTGCTCCGTCAGGCGAACGTCGGGGTGTTCACGCGCGAGAGCACGGAGATCGTCGGACCGGTGGTTGGGCAGGATCTCCAGCGCAAAGGCATCTACGCGACGCTGACGGCCCTGGCCGGCATCATGATTTACATCGGCTTCCGGTTCCGCTTCACGTTCGCGGCCGGCGCCATCGTGGCCACCATGCATGACGTGCTCATCGCGCTGGTCATGTTGAACTGGTTCAACTACGAACTCTCCCTCAACATCGTGGCCGCGCTCCTCACCATGACCGGCTACTCGGTGAACGACACCATCGTGGTGTTCGACCGCGTCCGCGAAAACGCGCGGACGATGCGCAAGGACAGCCTGGACATGCAGGTCAACACCAGCGTCAACCAGACCCTGTCGCGCACCGTGATCACCGCCGGCACCACGTTCCTGGCGGTCTTCGGCCTCTACATGTACGGCGGGGAAGTGCTTGAGGGCTTTGCCTTCACGATGCTCGTGGGCATCGTCGCCGGCACCTACTCGACCGTCTTCATCGCCGCGGCCATCGCCATCCTGCTGACCGGGAAGCCCCCGTCGGTCCTGGCCGCCACGGC
>JANLHE010000568.1 GCA_024653875.1 Acidobacteriota bacterium | reverse complement strand
GGGGGAACCTCACGAGGCGCCGACGCGCAGGCCGCCCCGGCGAGTCCCGCAGAAAACATCACTACCGCGACCGAGAAGCCTGTCATGCGCCGCTTTACCATGCGCTCAGAACCACGTTCTCAGGCCAAACACCACCTGGGAGCCACTGACATCCTTCCCTTCGGCGCGGGCCAAGTCGGCTGTGCCGAAGAACTTCCTTCCCCACGTGACGCCGGCGTAGGGGGCCAGCTCACGGCGCAATTCATAACGCAGCCGAAGTCCGGTCTCGACCGAGGTCAGGCCTGCGCCGATGCCGCGGGCCCGATCGGGCTTGCCGTACACCTCCGCTTCAATAAGCGGCTGTAGGATGAGCCGATTCGTGAGCAGAAGTTCGTACTCCACTTCGAGCCGCAGGTGCGTCCGGCCTCCTGCGCCGACATACCCTGTGGCCTCGACTTCGAACCAATACGGCGCAAGCCCCTGGATGCCGATGGCGGCCCATGTCTGGGCCGCGCCTGGCCGGAAATCCTGACGCACGCCGGCGACCACGTCCCACCAACGCGCAACGCTCCGGCCCATGAGGGCCGTGGCAAACGCGGTCTCGACGCGGCCATTGCCGGCTTCTCCTTCGGTGCGTATCCAGAGACGGTTGACATCGCCCCCGAACCATGACCGGTTGTCCCAACTGGCGCCGCCGTTTCCGGCGCCCCGCCATTCGGCCTGATCAAACAGCACCATGAAGTTCACTGCGCGGTCGTGCACCGCGTGGCCCTCGAGGCCTGAAGGAAACGCCGCCTGCCGGTCGGCGTCGGTCACCGGCGGAATGGGTGCCTTTGGCTCCTCCTTCTTCCCGGCTTGCGCCATGTGCGCGGAATGATCCTCCACAGGGGGCTTTGCCGCGCCTTGGGCGGCTCCAGCCGCCGACGCCACGACAAGGAATCCAGCCGTCACGAACAGACCTGACAGCGTCCGCACGATCACTCCTCTACCCTCACTTCACGGAACATGCCGGCTTCCATGTGCAGCAGCAGGTGGCAGTGATACGCCCATCGCCCGAGGGCATCCGCCCTGACGCGGTACGACCGCTTCGTGCCTGGCGGCATGTCCACCGTGTGCTTGCGCACCTGGAATTCGCCGGCGTCATCCTCCACGTCGCTCCACAGGCCGTGGAGGTGAATGGGATGCGTCATCATGGTGTCGTTAATCAGCACAATGCGGAGTCGCTCGCCATACTGCAACCGCAACGGTTCGGCGTCGGCAAACTTGACGCCGTCGAACGACCACGCGAACTTCGCCATGTGCCCGGTCAAGTGCAACTCTACGGTGCGGCCAGGTTCTCGACCGTCGGGGTCATCAAACAGGCTGCGGAGATCCGCGTACGTGAGGACCCGGCGCCCGTTGTCGCGCAGGCCCACACCGGGGTCGTCCAATCGAGACATCGGCGCCATCGCCTGACTGTCGACGAGGGGATTTCCCTTTTCGCTCGCCGGGTGGGCCTGCATCCCGCCGCCCATGTCCATGCCTGGCATGACGTGGCCGGCGTGGGGGTCGGCCGCAGCCGGCGCGGGGCCGTGCGCCATTCCCATGTCGGCCATGGTCAACAACTGCCGGGAATCGAGATCTGGCACCGGCGCCCGCAACCCCTGCCGCACGGCGAGCGTGCCCGCCGCATAGCCCGTACGGTCCATCGACTGCGCGAAGATCGTGAACGCGTCCTGCCCGGAGGGTTCGACGATCACGTCGAATGTTTCCGCGACCGCGATGCGGAACTCGTCGACCGACACCGGGTGGACGTACTGCCCGTCAGCGGCGACCACGGTCATCTTCAGGCCAGGAATACGGACGTCGAAGTACGACATCGCGGCGCCGTTGATGAACCGGAGACGCACGCGTTCGCCCGATTTGAACAATCCTGTCCAGTTGCCGGCCGGCGTCGCGCCGTTCATCAGGTACGTGTACGTGCTGCCGGATACATCGGCCAAATCCGTTGGGGCCATCCGCATCTCGCCCCACATTTTCCGATCCGCCAGTGTCGCTCCAAGCCCCTGGCGCCTCGTGTCACGAATGAAATCACCGAACGTTCGTTGATTGTAATTGTAGTAGTCCGACTGCTTCTTGAGCTTGCCGAAGACCCTCGCGGGATCCTCGTCGGTCCAATCCGACAGCACGATGACATGCTCACGGTCGTAGGGAAACGGCGCCGGCTTGAGGGGATCGATGACGATGGCTCCGTACACCCCGCGCTGTTCCTGGAGGGCAGAGTGGCTGTGGTACCAATACGTGCCACCCTGCTTCACGTCGAACCGATACGCGTACGTTTCTCCGGGCCGGATGCCGTGAAAGCTGAGGCCTGGGACGCCGTCCATGTTGGCGGGCAGCAGGATGCCGTGCCAGTGAATGGACGTGTCCTCTTCGTCGAGGTCGTTGGACACCCGAAGCGTGAGCGAATCCCCTTCGCGCCACCGTAGCGTGGGTGCGGGAATCGACCCGTTGACGGAGAGGGCCGTGCGCGAGGCGCCCGTGAGGTTCACGGGCGTTGCTCCGATACGCAGGTCGAACGTGCGGCCCGACAGCTCCGGCGTCGGCTGGCGCCTCGTCGTCTGCGCCCACACCGAGGGCTGCCAGAGGCCGAACCCGGCCGCCGCGCCGCCCACCGCGAGCCCCTTGACGAATGTGCGGCGCGTTGGCGATGCCATGACGCGTCTGGTGCTACCGACCAGCCGGCGCAGCCAGCCGAATCACGACCGCGTTGCTCATGGATGCGTCGTGATCAACCGTCACGGCGATCCGTTCGCCTTTCTGGATGTGCGCGTCCGCAAACACCACCACTTTGTCACCGCGGAGCACTTTCGTCTTCGCCGTGACCGCGAATTCCATGGAGGATTCTTTCTTCGTCTTGTCGTCGATGACGCTCACCTGCACCTTGGCGGTCTGGGTGGCGATGACCGTCCCCTTGTACGTCTCCTCGTGGGCGAGCAGGCTGGTCCCAGACACCCACATCATCATCGCCGCGAGCATCAGTCCTGCTGTTCGTCGCATCATTGCTTTCCTTTCCCACCAGAGAGAAACTCATCGATTTCCATTTTGTGCACCGCCTCCGCGGGGCTTTTCGGGTTCAGGGCTTCCATCGACCGAAGCTCCTGCCCGGACAACTTCGGCAGATGCCGGATGAACCGCACGAGCTCCCACGACGCGCGTTCGCCGTCAGGAGTGCCGGTGCCCCAGGCCGGCATCCCGGTCAGCGGAACGCCGCGCTCGATGACGTAAAAGAGCTCGCCATCGGTCATCTCCTGCGTTGCAGGACGCCGCATGTCCGGCGCCGGCGGATACAGGTTCCGGCCAACTGTCGTGTCGCCGCTACCGTCATTGCCGTGGCAGCTCGCACAATGGTCGGCCCAATGTTTCAGCCCGCCTTCAATCGCCTCATACGTTGTCGGGACGGGATTCGCCTGGCGTCGAACATCGCCAGGGGTCGCCCATCGACGCGCCGCGCGCATCGCCGTCGCCTCAATCGTCCACGGTGTGACGCGCGCCGAAAAGCCCATGCCTCTGGTAACGACGACCGCGACAATTCCCATCGCAAGGCCAGCCACCACCAACCAGACGATTGGCCTCTTCACGATTCTCTCCTCGGTGGCTGTAACACGGTGATCTTATATTCATAGCATGTGACGCCGCTCTCGGTGCCGTCATGGCTGTTCAATTAATCAGAATTAATCCAGGTCATGCTCTGCGCCATCGGTCAATTGATGGGATCATGGTGTCCGTGCATATCCTGCTTGTCGAGGACGAGCCCAAAGTCTCCGCCTTCATCCAGAAGGGGCTGACCGATGAGCACTTCACGGTTGATGTGGCGGCGGAGGGACGTCGCGCGTTGGCACTCGTGCAGGCCACGGTGTACGATCTGCTGATTCTCGACGTCATGCTGCCCGACATCGACGGCTTCGAGGTCTGCCGCGAGGTCCGTCGTCTCGGCCACAACATGCCGATCCTGATCTTGTCGGCCCGCAGCCTCGTTGACGACCGCGTCCGGGGCCTCGACACCGGCGCCGATGACTACCTGACGAAGCCGTTCGAGTTCCCTGAGTTGAGCGCCAGGGTGCGCGCCCTGCTCCGGCGGCATCGCGTGGCGGCGACGCCGCTCGTCGTCGGCGACCTCACACTGGACCCCGTGACCAGGCTCGTCACGCGTGGTGAACGTCGGGTCGAGCTCACCGTGAAGGAGTTTGCGTTGCTCGAGTACCTGATGCGCAACGCCGGCCATGTCGTGACTCGGCCGATGATCGCCGAGCAGGTGTGGGATTTCACGTGGGACCGCCTGACGAACGTGATCGATGTGTTCATCAACCACTTGCGTAAGAAGATCGAGCTGCCGGGTGAGCCACGTCTGGTTCACGCCGTTCGAGGAGCTGGCTATGTCATTCGTGCGCCACAAGCCACTGATTAGGACGCTTCGGGCTCGCCTGACCGTCCTGCACCTCGGGGCCCTGGCGTTCACGCTCATCCTGTTTGCGGTGCTCGCCTACCATGTCCTGTCCCGCACCCTCTACGGTCACCACGACGGGGAGCTTGCAAGACAGGCGAACGATTTCGTGCAGGCGCTCGGCGACACGCCCTTGACTGAGGCAAGCATCCGGCAGGCCTTCGCGCGCTCGTCGGTTGGGTCGAGATTCGTGATGGTCCGGGACAACCGCGGCACGCTTGTGTATCGCGACCTGATCCTGCAGTCAACCGAACCCAGCCTTGGCGAGCACCAGATGCTCGTGCATGCCGCCGCGGCCGGTTCCCGCACGCCGACGTTCTTCACTGTGGACCTCGAGCTGTCTGGAGAAGTCCGGTTCATCTGCGCGCCCTTCTCAGGGGCGACAGCCTACGTGCAAATTGGCGAATCGGTCGGTGACGTCCGGGCCACCCTGCACACGATCGCCATGGCGTGGCTGCCGTTGATTCCTATCGTCCTGCTGCTCTCCAGCTCCGGCGGCTGGATCATGGCCAG
>JANLHE010000565.1 GCA_024653875.1 Acidobacteriota bacterium | reverse complement strand
GCATGTCCGCCGCGGACCGGATGCCACCAGGGCCGGGCACGACCAGCAGCAGGATGCAGAGCCCGAGGGCGGCGATGGCCGAGGCGGCCCAGACGGGGACGGCCCATCGGCCCAGTCGCGTGTGGAAGGTCAGGATCCTGCGGTGAACGGCGTGTAAGAAAGTGCGCAATCGGAGTCGGATCGCCATGACAGAAGCAATTGTCTTCAAAACCTGTTCCAGACGGCGCGGGCCGTGTTCACGGATGAAAGCCCGCGCCCCCCTGAGATCAGCGCAAAAACGACGTGTAACAACTACCGGGCGGCCGAGATGTCGAGCTCGTTTTGCTACTGTCTGGAACCGACCATGGCGACCGGCTCGCCCTTGGTCACGGGCGGCGTGCCGATGATGTAGAGGATCTCGCCGTCGAACGAGGCCAGGACTTCCTCGATGACGCGCCCGTGGAAGTCGGTGATGTGCCCGATCTTCGCGCCCTTTGCCACCGTGCGGCCGCGCTCCACTGCCGGGACGAAGATGCCGGTCACGCCGGCCCTGATGACCTCGTTCCGGCCGATGAAGATCGGCCCGGTGACGGGGGCTGGACCGTCGGCTCGCATCTTCAAATGGCGCAGCAGGCCGGATACTCCGCGCTCCACCAGAGCGATCGCCCCGTCATCCACGACCGCCATGCCGCCGGTCTCGGTCGTCAAGGCCGGCTTGCCCCGCGTGATGGCCGTGTTGGACAGATACAAGGACGCCGCCGGATCCGTGGGCCGTTCGCGATCCACGACGATGTGATCCAGGCCGAAGGCCAGGGCCATCGCACGGCCTTCGTCGGCCACACCTGCCGGTCCCGTGGTGATCCAGTACGAGTACGGCGCCAGCGACTCGTTCCCGTCCCCGCAGTGCAGATCAACGACGTGCGTGGCGCGTGTGATGACCTCCCGTGTCAGCGTCTCGGCGATGCGTTCCGTGAGCGTGCCGTCGCCCCGCCCGGGAAACACCCGGTTCAGGTTCTTGCCGTCAACCGGCGAGTAATAGATCGTCCGGCCGAGAAACGATGGCATGTTGGCCACGTGCACCATGATGACGGTGCCGCGCAGCGTCCCCGGATCGATGGCCGTGCGCAGGCGCTGCAAGGCAATGATCGGCACGTACTCCATGCCGTGCGTACCGGCGATGAGCGCCAGGACCGGACCGCTCGTGCGGCCGTGAACAATGGTGAAGGGGATGGAGGTGCCCGCGTCCCCCGCGCGCGGTGCGACATCCAGCGTGCCGGATGCGATCGACCCTGGCGCCGCGGTCACCGAACCGACGGTGAACGGCGCCTGCGCATAAACGCACGGCACAGCGAGCAACAACAGACACGTCGTCAGACAAAGTGATTTCGCCATAGACACCTCAAGCTGCGGATCTAACCACCCAGATCTAACCATATTTCGCTTTTCCACGTTTGCAGGTCTACACTCAGCGCACGTCAGGTAGCGGAACGCCCATGCAACAGAATCACCCTCAGCGCTCGCCCTGGAATCCCGCGTGGCGTTATCTTGCCGTGCTGCTGGCGACGACGGTCGTCGTCGAATTGAGCGCGATGCTGCTCCTGCCTCTGGTTGTCACGATCGACCACGAGGGATGGAAGGCGGTGGCCGTCGATCTGACGGGCTTGGTGTTGATTCAAGCACCGCTGTTCTGGTGGCTGGTCGTCAGGCCGCTTCGCGTCGAGCTCCACGCGGTCGGCGAGCGATATCGACTGTTGTTCGAGCGCAGCCTGGCCGGGGTTTACCGCGTGTCAGTCGATGGGCGGTTTCTGAACTGCAATCCGGCTGGCGCCAAGTTGCTTGGCTACGCATCACCCGAGGAGTTACTGCGGAGCAACGCCGCGGAGTTCTCAAGCGCGGACCAGCGCGCAGCGTTCGTGGCGTCGGTTCGCGAGAGCAAGGGGTTGGTGAATCGTGAGAGTTGCCTGACACGCAAAGACGGCACACCCGTCTGGGTACTCGAAAGCGCCACGTACATTGAAGGCGTGGACGGCGCGCCCGGCGAAATCGAAAGCACGCTGATTGACATTACCGACCGCCGGAAGGCCGAAGCGCAACTGCAGGACGCCATGGTCGCCGCGGAGGCCGCGAGCAAGGCCAAGAGCGAGTTTCTGGCCAATATGAGCCACGAGATTCGGACACCGATGAACGGCATCATCGGCATGACCGATCTGGTCCTTGACACCGACCTGACTCGCGACCAGCGTGAGTGCCTTGAAACGGTGCAGGCCTCGGCGGAGTCGTTGCTGGCCATCCTCAACGACATCCTCGACTTCTCGAAGGTCGAGGCGGGCAAGCTCGAGCTGGAACGCGTGGTTTTCTCCGTTCGCGACGTCATCCTCGAAGTACTCAAACCTTTGGCCGTGATGGCGGCGGCCAAGGAGTTGGAACTCATCAGCGACGTGGCGACCGAAGTGCCGGACGGCGTCCTGGGCGATCCGCTTCGGGTGCGGCAGGTGCTGTCCAATCTGGTGGCGAACGCGATCAAGTTCACCGACGGTGGCCACGTGCTTGTGCAGGTGCGGGTCGCGTCGCGGGACGCCGATAGCGTCGGGTTGCACTTCGCTGTCAGCGACACCGGCATTGGGATTCCAGCGGAGAAGCAGGGCGCCATTTTCGAGGCATTCGTCCAAGCTGACGGATCGACGACCCGTCGCTTTGGAGGCACCGGCCTCGGACTGCCGATTTCGGCCACGCTCGTGCGCCTGATGGGCGGCAGGATTTGGGTGGACAGCTCCCCGGAGGGTGGAAGCACGTTTCAATTCGAGGTGGAGTTTCCGATCAGTGAGGCCCCTCGTGCCGAGAGGCTGGATCCGGCGCTGGTCAATCTCGATGTGCTGGTGGTGGACGATCACCCGGTCAATCGCCGGATCTTCGTGGAGCA
>JANLHE010000561.1 GCA_024653875.1 Acidobacteriota bacterium | reverse complement strand
GGCGTCAAGGCGTACGCGGTCATCGAGCAGGGCAAGATCGGCCAGATTCTGTCGTCGCGCCCGGCCGAACGCCGGTCGCTGATTGAAGAGGCCGCGGGCGTCACGAAGTACAAAGCGCGCCGTCGATCCGCCGAATTGAAACTGGAAGCGGCCACGCAGAACCTGACGCGCGTGGACGACATCATCTTCGAGGTGGAGAAGCAGCGTGGCGCGCTCAAACGCCAGGCGGCGAAGGCGCGCCGCTACAAGCGTCTGCGCGAGGAACTCCGGCGCTGGGAGCAGGTGCAGTTCGCGCACAAGCACGCGACCCTGGCGCGCGAGATCGAGACGGCCGACGCGCGCCTCGCCGACGCGCGCGCGCGTGAAGCCGCGGCCGCGGCCCGCGTGGCGGAACTGGAGGCGGCGCTCGAGGCGTTGCGCCTCGAACTCACCGGCGCCGAGCGGCGCGCCACCGAGACGCGCGAAGAGGCCCATCAGCGCGAACTGGAGATCGGCCGGCGCCAGCAGCAGATCACCTTCGACCGGCAGCAGGTGGATGACCTGGGCGGCCGGCTGGAGCAGTTTCACGCCGAGGCCCGTGACCTGGACGCGCGCCGCGACCCGGCCCGCGCCGCCGTCGACGCCCAGCGCGGGCTGATCGACCGGGCCCGCTTCTCGCTGCAGGAGGCGCAGGGGCGCGTGTCCGCGTGCGAGCAGGAGTACCAGCGCGCGCTGACGGCCGTGCAGGGCGTGGAGCACGACGCCGACCAGACACGCGCGGTGGTCATGGCCGCGGCCACCACGCTGCAGGCGCTGCGCCAGGCGCGCGACAACGCGGCGGCGGCCAGGGATCGGGTGGCGCAGGAGCGCAGCCGCTTTGAAGTGGAACTGCGCGACCTGCAGCAGGAAGTGGAACGGGCCACGCGTGATCGCGCCGATGCGGACGGCGCCCTGGCGCGCGCGCGGGAGGCCGCCGATGCCGCCATGCTCGCGCGAAAGACGGCGGAAGCCGCGCTGGCCGGCGCGCGCGGCGAGCGGGACCGGTTGTCCCTGCTCCTGAGCACGACCCACCGCGAGTTGGCGGGGTTCGAGGCGCGCCTGCGTTCGCTCGAGGAGATCGATCGCAAGCGCACCACGTTCGGCGATGCCGCGCGGTTCCTGCTGGCCGAAGCGCCCGAGACGGTCGGGCAGCACGGCGCGTTTGCCGATCACCTCCAGGTGGAGCGTTCCTTTGAACGGGCGGTGGACGCCCTGCTCGGCGATCTGCTGCAGCACGTCGTGGTGGACCGCTCCGCGCAGGTGACCGAGGCCCTGGCGCGCCTGGACGAGCGCAAGGCCGGCCGCTGCGGATTCCTGGTGCTGGAGGACGCGCGCGCCGCGGCCCCCAGGCCCGTGGTGCCGCTGCCGGCCGGCGCGCGGGCGCTGCGCGACCTGGTGCGGGCCAAGGGGCCGTATGCCGATCTGATCGCCCGCGCATTGCCCGAGGCGTACGTTGTCGAGTCGTTCGCCCGGGCGCAGGCGCTCGCGTTGTCGAGCGGCCTGCCGGTGGCCACGCTCGACGGCGAAGTGTTCCGCGGCGCCGGCCTCATCGAAGGCGGCGCCCGCGGCGGCGCGCTCGGCATCCTCGAAACCCGCGCCGACGCGCAGGCCCTGCGCGCGCAGATCGAGACCCTGGAGGGCGGCGCGCACCAGCTGGCCAACGACATCATGGCCGTCGATCTGGAGATCGTGAACGGCGAAGCCGAGGTCGGGGCGAAGCAGACCGCGCAGCACGATCTGGAGAAGGCGATCGTGTCGTACCAGGCGCAGTTCGCGCGCGCGACCGATGAGGTCACGCGCGTCTCCCGGCGCATCGAGGTGGTCACGACGGATCGCCGGCGCAGTGAAGACGAAGAGCAGGCGGCCGACCGCCGCCGCGAGGACGCGACGCTGGCGATTGCCGCGCACGAGTCCGGCCAGGTGGACGCCGAGCAGTCGCTGGGCGCGGTGATGGCGCGCCTCCAGAGCGCGCGCGTGGACGCCGAAGGCCACATGCGCCGTGTCAGCGACGCGCGGGCCGATCAGTCAACGGTCGCCGAACGCCTGCAGTCCCTGGAGGCGGAAGGCCGCCGCCTGGACGACGCCGCGCTGGAACTGGAAACCCGGTTGACCGCCCGTCGCGCGGAGATTGAACGCACCGAGGCGCGGCGCGCCCAGTTGCGCGAGTCGATCGTCGAGACCGAGCGGTTGCTCGATGACGACGTGCGTGTGCTCGACGGCCTCCGCTCCCGGATGCGCGGGTTCGACGACGAGGTGACGGGCCTGCGCGGCCGCTTCGGCGAGAAGGAACACGAGATCCGCGGCGGGCGGCAGGCGCTGGAGGCCGTGCGCACCAGCGTGCTGCAGTCCGAGGTGGCGCGGGCCACGGCACTGGCCGACCTGACCCACCTGGCCGCCACCTGCCTGGAAGTCGTCAACCTGTCGCTGGACGAGGTCGTCGCCGAGGTCGCGCGAATGGAGGCGGCCGGCGAACTCGCCGCGCCGGCGACGCGCCTGGCGGAGGCGTCCGCGCCGGATGGCGATGACGATGAATCGGCCGACATGGCGGAGGCTCCCGAGGCGCCGGCCGGCGACGCCGGCGCCGATCTCCTGCCGGACGACGTCATCGTGGACCTGCGCCAGAAGATCGAGCGGCTCGGCCCGGTCAACATGATGGCCATCGAGCAGTTCGACGAACTGGAGAGCCGGCATCTGTTCCTCACGACGCAGCGCAAGGACCTGCTCGACTC
>JANLHE010000559.1 GCA_024653875.1 Acidobacteriota bacterium | reverse complement strand
CGCGGCGCGCACGGCGCCGCCAGGTCCCGCGCCCAAGGCCCTGATCGTGCCGCACGCCGGCTATGACTATTCGGGTCCCGTCGCCGCGAGCGGCTACGTGCGGGTCGCCCCTTCGCGGGGCCGCATTCGCCGTGTCGTGCTCCTGGGGCCGGCGCATCGCGTGGGTTTCAGCGGGCTCGCGCTGCCGGATGCCGACGCGCTCCTGACGCCGCTTGGCGCGATCCGCGCGGGTGGCGCCGATCTGCCCGGCGTGTTTGCCGATCCGCGGCCGCATGCCGAAGAGCACTCGCTTGAGGTGCAGCTGCCGTTCCTGCAGCGTGTGCTGGGCGATGTCGAGGTGGTTCCGCTGCTGGTCGGCGACGCCTCTCCCGAAGAAGTGGCGCGCACGCTCGATGCGCTATGGGGTGGAGACGAGACGCTCATCGCCGTGAGCAGCGACCTCTCGCACTATCACTCGTATGAGGCTGCGCGCGTGATCGATGAGGGTTCCGCGACACAGATCGAGGCGCTCGGACCGATGCTCCACCACGCGCAGGCATGCGGCGCCACGCCCGTGAACGGGTTGCTCGTCGCGGCGAAGCGGCGGGGGATGCGGGTGGAACGGCTCGACCTGCGCAACTCCGGAGACACGGCGGGCTCCCGGGAGCGGGTGGTGGGCTATGGCGCGTTCGCGTTTCATGAAGGCGGTGCGCGATGAATGCCACGGAAGGCTCCATCCTCGTGCGACTGGCGCGCGAGTCGATCGCGACCGCGTTCGCGGGCGGGCGGGTCATCGTGCCGCGCGAGCAATGGCTCGCGGAGCGGCGCGCGACGTTCGTGACGCTCCGGCTGCGCCGGAGCGGCGAGTTGCGTGGGTGCATCGGCACACTCGAGGCGCACAAGCCGCTCGGGGAGGCGGTGGTCCACTATGCGCGGCTGGCTGCCTTCGAAGATCGGCGCTTCGAGCCGCTGACCAGGGCGGAATCCGACATCGTCCTCATCGACGTGAGCGTGCTCTCGCCGCACGTTCCCCTGCCGGTCGCAAGCGAGGCGGACGCGCAGACACAGCTCGCACGCACCCGGCCCGGCGTCCTGCTGAACTACCGCGGCCTGAGCGGCGTCTTCCTGCCTCAGGTGTGGGCGTCGCTCCAGGATCCGCGCGAGTTTCTTCGCCACCTCAAGGAGAAAGCCGGTCTCCCTGCGCAATTCTGGTCCGACGAAATCGAGCTGCGGACCTTCGCCTGCGACGAGTACGCGGAGCCCGATCGCCTGCCGTCGCCACGGGGGGCGTCATGATCGAGTCCCACGAGGTGCGGTATCCAGGGCGCTGGTGGTCGCGGCTTGATGACGGCCGCATCCAATGCGACCTCTGCCCGCGCGAGTGCCGCCTGCATGAAGGCCAGCGTGGCTTCTGCTTCGTGCGCGCGCGTGACGGTGACCGCATCATCCTGACGACCTACGGGCGGTCGTCGGGCTTCTGCCTGGATCCCATCGAGAAGAAACCGCTGGCGCATTTCTTTCCAGGCTCGAGCGTGCTCTCTTTCGGCACGGCCGGCTGCAACCTTGGCTGCACGTTCTGCCAGAACTGGGACATCAGCAAGGCGAGGGAATACGACCGGCTGGCCGATCAGGCGTCGCCGGAGTCGATTGCGCTGGCGGCCAGGCGCCTGGATGCGGCGTCCGTGGCGTTCACCTACAACGATCCCACGATTTTTGCCGAGTACGCCATCGACGTCGCGCGCGCCTGCCACGCACATGGCGTGAAGACGGTTGCCGTGACCGCGGGGTATATCTGCCCCGAGCCGCGCCGGGAGTTCTATTCGGTGATTGATGCCGCCAACGTCGATCTCAAGGGGTTTACCGAAGACTTTTACTTCAAGGTGACCGGTGCCCATCTGGACCGCGTGCTCGAGACGCTGGTGTACCTGAAGCGCGAGACGACGGTCTGGCTCGAACTCACCACGCTGCTGATTCCCGGCTACAACGACTCAGAGGGGGAGATCGCCGAGGAGGCCCAGTGGATCGCGCGCGAACTCGGCCCGGACGTGCCGCTGCACTTCTCGGCGTTTCATCCCGACTACAAGATGCTCGACGTGCCGCCAACACCGCCCGAGACGCTGCGCCGCGCGCGGGCCCGCGCGATGCAGGAGGGGCTGCGCTACGTCTACGTCGGCAATGTGCACGATCGCGAAGGGGACGCGACCTATTGTCCCTCATGCGGGGAAGCGGTCATCACCCGCGACTGGTACGAAATCCTCGAGTACCGGCTCGACTCGAGCGGTCGCTGCCCGTGCGGTACGGCCATTCCGGGCCGGTTCGCCGCCAAAGCAGGCGCCTTCGGCCGGCGCCGTGTGCCTGTCGTGCTGGGCCGCTGAACGTCACCGCCGGCGCAGTTCGTGGGCGGCACTACGGTCGAAGCAGCTTCACGATCTCCTCGGGATCGGGAAAGCGGCCCGCCGACTTCTTGGAAAAAATCAGGCGCCCGTCGGCCGCCACCTCGAAG
>JANLHE010000259.1 GCA_024653875.1 Acidobacteriota bacterium | reverse complement strand
GGTTCGTAGTACGCGGTCGTCTGTGACGGCGCGGTGGCGTCGGGGATCACCGCCACGCCCCAGGGGGTCTGCGGCAGGCGGCCGAACAGCTTCGCCAGTTCGGGATCGGCCCGCTTGCCGATGGCGCGGTAGCCGCTGACCAGCGCGCCGGCATCCGTGTAGTAGAAACGCCGATCGGTGCGGAGGAAGCGCACGAAGTCGTCGAACCGGTTGGCGTACCCCGCCTGCGCGATGACCTGCTCCATCGCCGCGCGAATCCGCGCCACCTCCGCCAGGCCGATGTCGTGAATCTCCTTCGGCGTCTTCGTCGTCGTTGTGTGCCACGCCACGTTGTACTGATACAACGCGGCGCCTCCCGGCAACGCGTCCGCGCCCGTGGTGTCGCGACACGCCGGCAGGTACTCGTCACCCAGAAACGCGTGCAACCGCCGGAAGGCGGTGGCGACCTGCTGGCGATAGGTGGTCGTGGCCTGGTCGACAAGCGCCGGCCATTCCGGTTCGGGCACGCCGGGGGGCCGCTTCGTGAAGGCCGCGAGCATCGGGCTGGCAAGCGGTTCGGCCACGACCTGCGCCAGCACCTGACCGGGCAGGTCACGCAGCGCGATGCGAGGCGGCGTCATCGTGTCCGCCAGCCCCTGGCGCATCAGCACGATGGTCTGGTCGACGACCGAGGGGATCGCGCGGAGCCGCGCGATGATGTGCGCCAGGTCGGCCGGCGTCGCGCCCGGCATCATCGCGATCGTGCGCGGGATGTCCTGCTGCAGGCCCTCCAGCTGGTTCATGGGCATCGCCAGGTTGCGTGGCGTCACGCCGCGGATCGGGATGGCGTCATTCTGAAGGTCGAGGCCCTGGACGGCGGTCTCGAGCATCTGGCGATAGAGGTCGAAATTGAGCTGGTCCGCCTCGCCCAGCGTGGCCCGGTCCACGAACTGAATCCGATCCAGGCTCTCGCGCAGGTACGTGGCCCTGGCCGCAATCGCGCCGGCGGAATAGTCCGTCCAGCGCCCTTCACCGCCCGGCACGCCGAGGCCCGCGGCCACCTCGGGATACTGCGCCATCCAGTACTGCCAGTCGCGATCGAACTGATCGTACATCGCCTGCGCGGGCGCCCCTGAGGGCGCTGAACCACAGGCGCCGGCGATCATGCCGGCCCCCATGACGATCGCGGCTCCCACCATCCGTCGGACAGTCATCGACGCCTCGGTTCCTTCATGCCTCGTGTGAATCGGGTCTTTACGCCAGCGCGCGCACGATGTCCGAGCGCGTGATAACGAAGGTCGCGTCGCTCTTGAAGTCGCGCACGAGCACGGCCGGGTTCTCCGCCGTGAGCATCGAGGCCAGCGCGTCGATGCCGGTGGAGATGTCGGCGAACGGGAACGCCTGCTGCATGATGGCCTCCACCGGCTGGGTGCGAATCGCCGGATCCTTGACCAGTGCTGTGTAGAGCAGGGACTCGTTGACCGAGCCGACCAGACGGCCGCCGTGGGTCACCGGGATCTGCGAGAAGTCGTGCTCGGTCATGACCTGCACGGCCCTGGCGACGGTGTCGCTGTGTTCGATGGACAACATCGGCACGGTCTTTTTGGCCGAGACCAGGTCGCGCGCGGTCAGGCCCGACTTGTCGAGGTACCCCATCGCCAGCATCCAGTCGCTGTTGAACATCTTGCCGAGATAGCGCGTGCCGTGGTCGTGAAAGATGACCACCACCACGTCGCCCGCCTTGAAGCGGGCCCTCATCTGCAGCAGGCCGGCCATGGCGGAGCCGGCGGAGTTGCCGGCGAAGATGCCCTCCTCGCGTGAAATGCGGCGGGTCATCACCGCGGCGTCCTTGTCGGTCACCTTCTCGAAGTGATCGATGATCGAAAAATCCACGTTCTTCGGCAGGAAGTCCTCGCCAATGCCCTCGGTCACGTAGGGATAGATCTCGTTCTTGTCGAAGATGCCGGTCTCCTTGTATTTCTTGAACACCGACCCGTATGTGTCGATGCCGAGAATCTGGATGTCCGGGTTCTTCTCCTTCAGGTATCGCCCCGCGCCGCAGATCGTGCCGCCCGTGCCGACCCCCACGACCAGGTGCGTGATGGTGCCGTCGGTCTGGTCCCAGATTTCGGGGCCGGTCTGCTCGTAATGGGCCTGGGAGTTCGACGGGTTGTCGTACTGATTGGCCTTCCACGAGTTGGGCGTCTCCCGCTCAAGGCGGGACGACACCGAGTAGTACGACCGCGGATCCTCGGGTTCGACGTTGGTGGGGCAGACGATGACCTCGGCCCCCAGCGCCTGCAGCGCGTCCACCTTTTCCTTGGATTGTTTGTCGGTGGTCGTGAAAATGCACTTGTAGCCCTTCACGACAGCGGCGATCGCCAGCCCCATGCCGGTGTTGCCGGAGGTACCTTCGATGATGGTGCCGCCGGGTTTGAGCCGGCCGTCCCGCTCGGCGTCCTCGATCATTTTCACGGCCATGCGGTCCTTGATGGAGTTGCCGGGGTTGAAGGTCTCGACTTTGGCGAGCACGGTGGCGGCAATCACGCCCCTGGTAATGGCGTTGAGCCGCACCATGGGGGTGTGGCCGATGGCGTCGAGAATGTTGTCACAGATTTTTTTGGGCACAGGCGGATTCCTTGGTGTGGTGATTCTATAATGCGCGCCATGTCCCGCATGCTCCCGTTTGCCCTGATTGGACTTCTGGCCGCCGCGGCCGGCCACCCCGCGGCCGCCCAGGCGCCCTATCCGACGAAGTTTTCCCCGGCGATTGCCGCGCGCGCGGACGTCAAGCAGGCCCTGGCCTATCTCGAGACCCACTTCGATTCCCAAGTCAGCGAGTGGATCATGCTGACCGAGATTCCGGGCACATCCGGGCATGAGCAGAAGCGGGCGGACTACGTGAAAGGCGAGCTCGTGAAGCTCGGCCTCGCGCCTGAAACCGACACGATGGGCAACGTCTGGGCCCGGCGCGCCGGCACGGGCGGCGGCCCCACGGTGGTGTTTGCCGCGCACATGGACACGGTGCATCCGCTGGACACCCCGCTCAAGGTGCGGCGCGAGGACAACGGCACGCTGCACGCCCCGGGCATCTTCGACAACACGGCGTCCATCTCCAACCAGTTGCAGACCCTGCGCGCCATGCGGGACGCCAGGCTCGAGACCAAGGGCGACCTGATCTTCCTGTTCACGGTGCAGGAGGAAGTGGGACTCAAGGGCATGTACCACTGGCTCGAGAAGCACCCCGGCGTCACGGACATGCTGGTGGCCGTGGACGGGGGCCTGGGCGCGGTCAGCTACGGAGCGCTGGGCATCTACTGGTCGCGCATGAAGTTCAGCGGCGAAGGCGCCCACACGCTCAACTCGCGGGATCAGCCGAACACCGTGCGCGCGGCGGCCCAGTGCATCACCAACATCTACACCGTTCCCCTGCCGCCCGCCGACGACCCCGTGCCGGCCATCTACAACGTCGGCGGCATGCTGACCGGCGGCAACGTCGTGAACGCGATTCCCCAGGAAGTCACCTTCACGGTGGACCTCCGCACCGTGGATGCCGAACTCATCCAGACGCTCGACGCGGCAATCGTCTCCAAGTGCGAGGCCGCAGCCAAGGCGCAGAAGGTGACGTTCACGCGCGAGTGGATTCAGAAGTCCGAAGCCGGCGGCCGCCCGGAACAGCTCACCGCCCAGCGCGCGCACCCGCTGGTGCAGACCGCCATCGACGTGCTTCGGTTCCTCGACGTGCCCCTCCCCGCCGGACGCGAGGCCATCCCCACCGGATCCACGGATGCCAACGCCGGCGTCGTCGCCAAGATTCCGGCGATCTCCGTGGGCCGTTCGCGCGGGGGCGCCGGTCACACGCTGCAGGAATGGGCGCACATCGACTCGGCCAAGACCGGCTCGCAGCAACTGGTGCTGCTGGCGGTCGCGCTGGCCGAGCCGGTCGCGAGGTAGGTCTTCACACGAGGCGCCGGGATCTGTAGGCTTCTGATATGTCGATCAGACCAGTCTCCCGCATCGTCGCCGCGCGGCCCACGCTGGAAGGCGCGGGGGTCAAGCTGCATCGCGCGTTTGGCTTCGGCAACACGGACGAATTCGATCCGTTCCTGCTGTTTGACGACTTCCGGGGCGATCGACCGCACGACTACCTCGCGGGATTCCCGTGGCACCCGCATCGCGGCATCGAGACGATCACCTACGTGCTGGCCGGCACCGTGCACCACGGCGACAGCCTCGGCAACGAAGGCGCCTTGACCGCGGGCGACGTGCAGTGGATGACCGCCGGCAGCGGCATCATCCACCAGGAGATGCCGCAAGGCGATCCCGACGGCCGCATGCATGGATTTCAGCTCTGGGCCAACCTCCCCGCGTCGCTGAAGATGACGACGCCCAGGTACCAGGAAGTCACCGCCACCGACATTCCCGACGTGGTCGATGACGACGGCACGCGCGTGAAGATTGTGTGCGGCAGCTTCTGGGGCAAACGCGGGCCGGTGGACGGCATCGCGACCGAGCCGACGTATCTGGACGTGTCGGTGCCGCCCGGCGTCAGGAAGACCCTGCCGGTGGAGACCACGCGCCACGCCTTCGCCTACGTGTTCGCCGGTTCCGGATCGTTCCGGGATGCCTCGAAGCCGCAGGGAGTGCTGACCGACACCACGGGCGTGGACATCGACGACAAACCGGTGCTGGATCTGACCGGCAACCGATCGCTGGTGCTGTTCGACCGAGGCGACGAGGTCACCGTGCAGGCCGGCCCGGAAGGCATTCGCTTCCTGCTCGTTTCCGGCAGACCACTCGGCGAGCCCGTGGCGTGGCACGGCCCCATTGTCATGAACACGCAGGATGAGATCCGTCAGGCATTGTCGGACCTGCGGCAGGGGACGTTTATCCGGGCGTGAGATCGTCGACCGTCATGCGCGTTGCCTACACCCGCCGTCGGGCGAGCCACACGACAAGCGCGCCGACATAGACGGCCGCGGCACCGGCCAGCACGTAGATCGCGCCGGGCAACACACGAAAGATCTCCTGGGCCAGATAGGCCTGCGCGTAGCAGAGCGGCGCCATCCCGATGAAGGTGCCCAGCGTCACGCGCCATATCGGCACACCGACGGCTCCGGCCACGTACGACACCAGGTCCGACGAGGTCAGGGGGTTGATGCGAAGGAGCAGGACCACCCACACCCCGCGCGCGCGGATGGCCTCGCGATACATCGCCAGGCGGGTGCCCTCCGCGCGCCGCGCCAGCGCCGCCTCGCC
>JANLHE010000556.1 GCA_024653875.1 Acidobacteriota bacterium | reverse complement strand
GCCGTTCCTACGCGCCTCGAAATGAGCAGATCACCAGGAAGTCTGTGCGTCAGCGTCATACGGTCCTCGTCCCTTCCGCGCCCACTTAAAACACATGTGCGCCGTGCGCGCCGATCGTAAAGAGCACCTGGAAAAGCAACTCGTTCGCGATTCGGCGACCATCCCCGAACCGGGTACGCCGATACTGACTGCGGATCTGCGAGAACTCACTCGGCCGGAAAGTGAGCACACCCGAGAACCCACGATCGTGAATGAGGGCATTCTGGGCGCGGTCGGATTGATCGAACCTCCCACCGACGACCCAGCGTCGGGCCAGCTGGTAGTCAAGGGACGCATACAGGCCAAAGGCTTCCTGCGTCACCGCCAGATCCTCGCGCCGGCTCCAGATCAGCTCGGCCCGCGCGGCCAGCGAACGATAGATGGCGCGCCTCAGCGGCCGCCATCGGAAGGTGATGTCCGTGCCATACAGCTGCGTGACAAACGTACTTCCCAACTCGTTGTGTCCGCGCGAATACGATCCGCCGACCTCGATGTTGGCGTCGTCGGTCAGGTCCGTGTACGCCCGCACGTGGGCCACCGTACTGAAATCCGCCCGGCGGCTGGACTTGAAGACCGTTCCGGAATCCCCGCGATACACCTCGCCTGTCGCTTCAACAAACAGCTTGCCTGCGGGAATGAGCCGGCTGACTGAGAGCCCCGCGTCTTTGATCCCCGTGTCCGGATCCGTCGCGTCCCCCCCGAGCAGGTTGAACATGACGAGCGGCCGATCGATCCACGGCAGCGTGTGATTGTGGAACGCATTGAGCCGACCGAAATTTGCACGCATCTTGCCGGCCTTCAACAGCAGGCCTCCCGGCAAGGTCGTGAAGCTGATGAACCCCTCCTCGACTTCGATGCCCTCCTCGCCAATGGCCAGAAAGAAGTCCGCACGAGCGAATGGGTCGATGATCGCTTGAAAACTGGCCTCACTCTCCTGCAGAGTCACCAGCGGAAGAGGCGCGAGCGTGTCGCTTCCTCCCTTGCTGTCCCCGCCGGCGCCGACCAGATTGCCGATCACGCCGATGTCCGGGTTGAACATCTTCGCCCCGGACTGCGGCACGCCGGACACCGGCTGCGGCGCAGCGACAACGACTGGCGTGGCAGGTTCCAAGGCCACGGGCGGACCAGCCTGGCTCCGAGGATCGGACGCGATGGGCCTCGGCTGCGCCGCCAGCAGGGCGCTCACTTGCGTCTGCAGAGCGCGCACTTGGCCTTCCAATGCACGGACTCGGGCCTCAAGATCCGCCGTCTGGCTGGTCTGACCCAGAGCGGGACTGACCGATGCCATGACGACGCCCACGCACATCAGCAAGCGTTTCATCTCGACCTCCATACGGCGGTTCTACATCGGTTCGATCACGACGAGTCGATCTTTGACGAAGATCAGGCGGACGCCCTGCGTGCCGAGCCGATAGTGATCCTGCTGGAGGCTGTGAGCCCGATAGAGCCACACGTCGGTCTGGCTGCGCTTGAACTGCGTCTTCCTTACGGGGTCGCCGAGGACGACCCACACCTGCTTCGTGTCCATGCCGGCCACGATGTGGCCGGCATGCATGGCTCGAGCGATGTCAGGCGGGAGTTCACCGTGCGAAGCGAAGTAGTCTGCCCATCTCGCCCGAGGGGGAACCTCACGAGGCGCCGACGCGCAGGCCGCCCCGGCGAGTCCCGCAGAAAACATCACTACCGCGACCGAGAAGCCTGTCATGCGCCGCTTTACC
>JANLHE010000555.1 GCA_024653875.1 Acidobacteriota bacterium | reverse complement strand
CTCAGGACCCAAATAGTGTCTTGAGCGCCGCGTCGTTGAACGTGATGCGCATTTTCTGCTTGGCCTTGCTCATGTAGGCCGAGAAGAACTCCTGCCGTCGTTGCTGCAGGAGCTGCGTGGACATCTGCGGGCGGCCCGTCGCCAGCATCTCCGGCGTCACATCCGTGCGGTCCGCCACGCGGGCCACCACCACGGCGTGGTCCGTCTGAATCGGCGCCGACGTCGCGCCCTTGGCCAGCGGAAACACGGAGGCATCCACGGTCGAGTTCACGCCCACCTCGGGGTAGGGCGTGCCGCGCGTCACCAGATCCGTCGTCTTGACCTCCACGCCGGCGGCCTTCGCCGCTGCCGCAAACGTCCCGCGCCGCGCGGCCGCGGCCATCGCGACGGCCTTGGCCTTCGCCAGGTCCACGGCCTTCAAGCGAATCACATCGTCGCGCACGCGGTCCTTGACCTCGTCCAAGGCGGGCACGGCCGGCGCCTTGATTTCCGTCAGCGTGATGAACGCGATGCCCTGGTTGGTGCGGAGCTGCCCGCTGACCTTGCCCTGTTCCATCGTGAAGGCTTCGGCCGCCACCAGCGGCGCAAAGCCAAGCCCGGCCAGCGGCTCGTCGCGTGAGAAGAGGCCGGAGTCCGAGACCGTCAGGCCGCGGGCCTGCGCCACGCGATCGAGATCCGATGGGTCGTCGATCTCCTTGGCGGCCTGGTCGGCGATCGACTGCGCTTCGGCGCCCGCCTTTTCAAACTTCAGCTGGTCCTCGATCTGCGCCCGCACATCCGCCAGCGGCTGCGTGCCGCCCGCGCGGCGCTCCGTGGTCGTGATGATGTGGAAGCCGAACTGCGACTTGACGATGTCGCTGACCTGGCCGGGCTGCATGGCGAACGCCGAGTCCGAGAACTCCTTCACCATCGCCTCGCGCGCGAAGAAATTCAGGTCGCCGCCCTGCGCGGCCGACGTGTCCTCCGAGTACTGCTTGGCCAGCGCGGCGAAGTCGCCGCCGGCCTTGACCTTGGCCAGCACGTCCTCGGCGGCCTTCCGCTGCGCGGCCTCATCCTTGCCTTCGCCCGTCTTGAAGAGGATGTGGCTGGCGCGCACCTGTTCGGGCGTCGTGAACATCGCGATGCTCTCGCGGTACCGCGCGTCCACCTCGGCCGGCGTCACCGTGCGTGTCGCGCGCAGCGCTTCGGCGTCGATGGAAAGGTACCGCACGCGGCGCTTCTCCGGCGATCGGTACGTGTCCTGGTTGGCGGTGAACCGCGCGGAGATCTCCGCGTCGGTCGGCGTGATGCCGGCGCTGAACTGGTCCGCCGTGAAGACGGCCATCTCCAGCTTCACCTTTTCGTTCTGCTTGAGGTATTCCGCCTCGGCGTCCGCGTCCGAAATCAGCACCCACGCGGTGATGGCGGCCTGCAGCTTCTCCGCGAGGAGGCCCTTGCGCAGCTGCTCCTCAAAGTCCGCCGCGCGGATCGGCGGCCGCTGCAGGCTCAACACCTGGCGATACCGCGCGTCGCCGATGAACTGGCCGTTCTCCTGGAATCCCGGCATGCGCAGGATCCGCTCGCGCAGTTCCGCGTTGCTGACCGTCATGCCCAGCCGGGTGGCTTCCACGACCATGGACTCCTCGTCCACCATCTGCTGCACGACGCGTTGTGGAATCTGCAGCTGACGAATCATGTCCTCGGTGATCTGGCCGCCGTATGCCTGCCGCACGGACATCAGCTGCTGCTGATAGAGCGTCTGGAACGTGCCCACCGTGACGCGCCGCCCCTCGATGGTGGCAATCGCGTCGTTCGGGTTCGTGCCGGTGCCGGCTGCCGGGTCCAGGAAGCTGGGGACGTAGAGGAAAATGAAGGTCACGACGACCAGCCCCAGGCTCCACTTCAGCCAGGATCTGTGTCTGCGAAACCGGTCGAGCATCGTCATGGTCGGAGCTTCTCCAAGCGTGCGCGGGGCGACCCCCGCGCAAAGTTCGCATTATGCCACGTCGGGGGCCACAATCGCCCGAAGTTGCAGAAAAATCAGGGGCTTGGCGTGGTATAGTCCCCTGGTTTGGCGGGCCATTTTGGCCAATTTTCGGGGACCCCGACACGATGCCGGGACGACGACAGCGGGCGTCTTCCACACGCCGGACAATCCAGACAGGCACCGCCGTGACGCTCGCAGTGTTTCATCGCAGCGCCAAGGGCGAGAGCGTCGAGCGGCACGTCGCGCCGCTGCGGCGCGCGCGCCGAGTCTCGCTTTCAGTGACGAAACAGACGAAGGCCGCCATGCCGCCGCGCGGGACCACGGGAATTTTGTGGGAGATTGCCGCCGATACAGGCCTGGATCGCCGGAGGGTGTCGTCGCTGCTGGACCGGGCGCCGGCCGCCTCCTATTCGGCCTCCGCGGACCGGCATCTGGCCGATTTGTCGCGATCGCTCGGGTTCCGGCACCATCTGGTCGCCCCCCTCCGGTGGCCCGAAGTGGAACGGGCGCTGGGGCTGCCGGGCGCGCTCGACCTGGCCGACCGGCTGGACCGCGCGGGCACCCGGCTGGGGCGCCTGTCGGCCAAGGCGGAGGTGCTCAGCGACATGTTGCGCGCGGTCAACGAGTCCACCGAGCCGCTGGCGGTGTCGTCGGCCCTGGTCGCCCGCGTCATGGCCTGGCTGCCCATGGCGACGTGGTCGATCGTCGCGGTGGAGCCCGACGGGCAGGTGCACTGGCTGGCCGGGCGCGAGGTCGATGGGGCGCTCAAGGCCCCGGCCGAGGCGATTGCCGATGTGGTGGTCCAGAGCCTGCAGCCGTATGCGACGGACCGGCTGGCCGCGGACCGGCGGATCGGGGAGGCGGTGGAGACGGCCGCCCTCGGATTTCCGCTCATGGCCAACGGCGCAATCGTCGGCGTACTGGTAGGGTTTGATCACGGGCGTGCGCGCCGGGTGCCCAAGTGGTCCCCGGTGGTCAAGGCGGCGTTGACCCGGCTGGTCGAGCCGGCGGCGTTTGCCCTGGCCAACGCGCTTCGCGTGGTGCGGGCCGAGGCGTTGTCGGTGACGGACGACCTGACGCAGTTGTATAACTCGCGCTACTTGCACGAGATTCTGCGCAAGGAAGCCAAGCGCGCGATGCGCAGCGGCCGGCCGCTGTCGTTGTTGTTCGTGGACCTCGACGGGTTCAAGAAGGTCAACGACGCGCACGGACACCTGCTCGGGAGCCGCGCCCTGGTCGAGGCGGCGGCGGTGATTCGCGGGTCGGCGCGGGAAACCGACGTGGTGGCGCGGTTTGGCGGCGACGAGTTCGCCATCGTGCTGCCCGAGACGGGGGATGACGGCGCGCGCGCGGTCGCCAACCGGTTGCGCGAGCGCATCGCGAAGTACGTGTTCCTCGCGGATCGGGGGACAGGCAGCCGGCTGACGGCGTCGATCGGCGTGGCCACGCTGCCCGCGGTCGCCGATTCGGCGGACGGCGTGCTGCAGGCCGCGGATGCGGCGATGTACCTGGTGAAGGAAGCTGGCCGGAACGGCATCCACGTGTCCGGCCAGGGCCCCGTCGTGATTCCGGTCGCCGGCGCGGCGAGGGACGAAGACGTTCGAGACGAAGAAGGGGAGTTCCGTTGAACCTGCGATCGCTTTTTTCATTGTTTTCCAGCGATCTGGCCATCGACCTCGGCACGGCGAATACCTGCGTGTACGCACGCGGCAAGGGCATCGTCGTCAACGAGCCGTCCATCGTGGCCATCAACAAGATCACGGGACGCATCGAGGCCGTGGGGCGCGAGGCCAAGGAAATGCTGGGGCGCACCCCCGGCAACATCGTGGCGATCAAACCGATGAAGGACGGCGTCATCGCCGACTTCGAGGTGACCGAGAAGATGCTGGCGCACTTCATCAAGAAGGCGCACAACCGCACGATGTGGGTGCGGCCGCGCATCGTCATCGGCGTGCCCTCCGAGATCACGCAGGTGGAAAAGCGCGCGGTCAAGGACAGCGCCTATCGCGCCAAGGCCAGCGAGGTCTACCTCGTGGAGGAAGCGATGGCCGCGGCCATCGGCGCCGGCATGCCGATCGAGGAAGCGTCGGGCAACATGGTGGTCGACATCGGCGGCGGCACCACCGACATCGCCGTCATCTCGCTGGCCGGAATCGTCTACTCGAAGGCCATTCGCGTGGCCGGCAACGAGATGGACGAGGCCATCATTCAGTACATCAAGAAGACGTACAACCTGCTCATCGGCGAGCGGACGTCCGAGCAGATCAAGATGGAACTGGGGTCGGCCTTCCCGCTCGACGAGCGCCTGACGATGGAGATCAAGGGCCGGCATTTGATCGAGGGCGTGCCCAAGACCATCACGATTACCGACGAGGAAATTCGCGAGGCGCTGGCCGAAACGGTCAACGTGATCGTGGACGCGGTGCGCGTGGCGCTGGAGCGCACCCCGCCGGAGCTCTCGGCGGACATCGTGGACCGCGGCATCGTGGTGACCGGCGGCGGCGCGCTGCTCAAGAATCTCGACAAGCGGCTGCGCGAAGAAACCGGCCTGCCGGTGGCGATGGCGGAAGATCCGCTGTCCACGGTGGTGCTGGGCGCCGGCAAGATGTTGTCGAACTTCGAACTGCTGAGAAAGATCTCGCTGGATTGATCTGTTGGGCAGCACGCGACGCACCCTAGTTCTGTTCCTGGTGCTGAGCTTCGGGCACCTCCTGCTGATGTCCGTGCAGGTGCAGACCCGCAGCCGAATGCCGCTCTTGCAGGCGGCCGCCTTCGGCGTGTTCGCGGGCGTGCAACATTTCACGGCGGGCCTCGCCGACATGGGGCGATCCTTCTGGTCGAACTACGTCGCGCTGCGCGGCGTCGTCGCCGAGAACGACGCGCTGCAGCGGCAGGTGCTGGCCCTGGAGGGGCAGGTGCAGGCGCAGGCGGCCATCGCGAGTCAGACCCGCGATCTGGAACGCCTGCTCAACCTGCAACAGAGCCTGGTGGCCCCGACGCTTGCGGCCCACGTCATCGCCGGGGATCCCGCGCCCGGCGCATTCACCATCACCATCGATCGCGGGTCGGCCGACGGCGTCGAGCCCAACATGGCGGTGATTGGGCACGCCGGGGTGATCGGCCGCGTCATCAACCGGCCCACCGCGCACGCCGCGCAGGTGCAGTTGCTCATCGGGCGCAACGCCGGCGCCGGCGCCATCACGGAACGGTCTGAAGCCGTGGGGTTCATCCGGGGCGGCGCCGGCAATCCCCCGCTCCGGATGGAGTGGGTCGATCTGCTGAAGGACGTGCAAATCGGCGAGCGAGTGTTGACGGCCGGGATCGGCGGCATCTTCCCGCGCGGATTCGTCATCGGGATTGTGGAGCGTGCGGTGAAAGGGAGCGGCAGCGGCATCTACAGTGACATCGCGGTGCGCCCGGCGATGGACTTCTCGAACATCCACGTCGTGCTGGTCATCCTGGCCCGGCCGGCGCGGGCCGAGGGCGGCTCATGAAGGTGACCCGCGTCCTGTTGACGGTGGCGGCCGCGCTCATCCTCCAGATGGCGCTGGCCCGGTTCGCCGTCGGCGGACGCTGGGTGTTCGACCTGGTGCTGGTGGGCGTGGTGTACGCCGCCCTCCGCTGGGGCCCGGTGTCCGGGATGTGGGCCGGCACGCTCGGCGGCCTGATGCAGGACGCGCTCGGGAGCGACCTGGTGGGCCTCGGAGGGCTGGCGAAGACGGTGGCAGGGTTGGGCGCCGGGGTCGTTGGGGGGCAGTTCATCGTCGCGCGCCCGCTGGCGCGCGCCGGGATGGTGGCGGGGGTGACCGTGGTCCACCGGCTGCTGATCATCGGACTGCTCGCCGTGGTCGATCAGGACTGGAGCGGCGTGTCCTGGACCGCTATGCTTATAGAGACCGGCTTGAATGCGGTGGCGGGGTTGCTGGCGTTCCAGCTGACCGACATGGTGCCTGGCGCCGTGCGGCAGACGCGCGACCGGCGGCGTTCGTCGTTGAGCCGGCGGAACTGGTAACGCGATGCTGACACCCGGAGCCTACGAAGACCGACGGAGCCTGCAGCTGCGGCTGACCGGGCTGCGCATCGGGCTGCTCACGGTGTTCGTGCTGATCGCCGGAGCGTTCTGGGTGCTGCAGGTGCTCCAGTACACCGAGTATCGCGATCGGGCCGAGCAGAACCACACGCGCACGATTCCCCTGCTGGCGCCGCGCGGGGTGCTGTTCGATCGCCACGGCGACGTCCTGGTGCAGAATCGCCGGTCGTTCCGCATCGCGATCGTGCGCGAGCAGACGGCCGACATCGATGACACGATCCGCCACCTGGCCGGGGTCACCGGCACCGCCGAGAGCGACATCCAGGCGATCATGACGCGCCGCCGGGGCGATCCGCTGTTCCGGCCCATCGCCGTGATCGATCACGCGACGGATGCCCAGGTGGCGGCGGTGATCGCGCAGGGGCTGGAACTGCCGGGCGTGGTGGTGGATCAGATTCCCATGCGGTCCTACCCCGGGGAAGGCGCGCACCTGTTCGGCTACGTGGGCGAGGTGCAGCAGGCGCAACTGTACCGTCCGGAATTCGCCGGACTGCAGCCGGGCGCGATCGTCGGGCAGGCCGGCCTGGAGCAGGTCTACAACGCGCCGTTGATGGGAAACGACGGCAACCGGTTTGTCATCGTGGACAGCCGCGGCCGTGAAATCGACGAACTGGAGCGGCAGGATCCGGTGGACGGCCAGCGGGTCAAGCTGACGATCGATCGCGACATGCAGCGCGCGCTGGAAGACGCCTTCCGGGCCGATGGATTTGATGGCGCGGCCGCGTTCCTCGATCCCAGGTCGGGAGAAGTGCTGGCCCTGACCAGTCTGCCGGCGTATGACCCCAATGATTTCGCGGTGGGCATCAGCAGCGCGACGTGGAGTGCGCTGAACAAGGACCCGCTGCGCCCACTTGGCAATCGGCTGATCCAGGGTCTGTATTCGCCCGGATCGACGTTCAAGATCGTGATGGCGATTACCGCCTTGGAAGAAGGCATCATCACCCCCGACACCGTGATTGGGTGCCGGGGCAGCGGCGTGTTCTACGGCCGCTCGTTCAAGTGCTGGAATACCTCCGGTCACGGGCCGATGACCCTCCGCCACGCGATCGAGCAGTCGTGCAACGTCTTCTTCTACACGCTGGGCGAGCGCCTCAACGCGCGCTTTGGAGATCGGTCGATCGACGCGATCAACAAGTGGGCCGCGAAGCTCGGGTTGGTGGGCAAGACCGGCATTGACCTGCCGCAGGAGAACCCGAGCCTGGTGCCCAGCACCGAGTGGAAACTGCGCGAGCGCGGAGAGCGGTGGTATCCGGGCGAAACCATCTCGGTGGCCATTGGCCAGGGCGCGGTCTCCGTGTCACCGATGGCGATGGCGACCATGATGGCGACCGTGGCCAACGGCGGCACCCTCCAGACGCCGCACCTGCTGAAAGCCATCGATCGCGGACATGGCTGGGAGCCGCAGGCGCCGCCGGCGCCGCGGTCCGTGTTCCAGATGGACCCCAGTCACCTCGCGGCCGTGCGTGACGGGCTGTGGATGGCGGTCAACACCCCGCTGGGCACGGCGACCAGGCGCGGCAAGATCGACGGCAAGGATGTGGCGGGCAAGACGGGCACCGCGCAGGTCATCTCCAACGACAACAAGGCGGCGGCCCAGGCCGCCGCTCGATCAGCCGGGAAAGACCCCGCCATCTACAACGACCACGGCTGGTTTGTGTTTTTCGCGCCTCGCGACAATCCCGAAGTGGCCGGCGTGGTCTTCACCGAACACTCCGAACACGGCTACCTGTCGGCGCCGATCGCGAAACACGTGATGGAGACCTACTTCGCGAAGAAGGAGGGCAGGCCGCTGCCCGTCTACAAGTCCTCCAGAACGCCCAGAACGCCCGTGGCGCCGCCCAGACCCGCTATCGGCGGAACCAGTGGCATCGGTGGCACCCGATGATCGTCGACCGGCGGTTGCTGCCGCACCTCGACTGGCCGTTGCTGGGTGCGATTGTCACGCTGACCCTCATCGGACTGGCCACCATTTACAGCGTCACCTGGAACATTCAATTGGACCAGCCCGGCACCGAGTTCTGGCGCCAGGCCTATGCCGTGCCCGTCGGGCTGGGTGCGCTGCTGGTCTGTCTCCTTGTCGACTACCGCACGCTGGCGCAGAAGTCGCCGCTGATTTTCGCCGGGTTGCTGCTGGCGCTGCTGGCCGTGTTGTCGTTTGGCGTCGTCGCGAAGGGCGCCCGGCGATGGATCGATCTCGGCTTTGGTTCGCTCCAACCCTCGGAGTTCGCGCGCCTCGCACTCGCGCTGGTGCTGGCCATGTTGTACGGCGATGGCCGGCGCAGCGCGCGGTCACTCGGGGAACTGGTGTTTGGTGGCCTGGTGCTGGCGTTACCCGTGTCGCTGATCTTCCTGCAGCCCGATCTGGGCACGGCGATTACGCTGGTGCCGGTGTACGCCGGAATTGCCTACATGGCCGGGCTGCGGCTGCGGTGGGTCGCCGGCGCCCTGTTGATTCTGGCGCTGCTCTCGCCGGTGGTGTGGAACTTCGGGTTGCAGGACTACCAGAAGGGACGTGTGCTGACGTTCCTTAATCCCTACAAGGATCGCCAAGGGGCTGGTTATCAGCAGATCCAGGCACGTGTGACCGTGGGCTCGGGTGGGCTGTTAGGGAAGGGATTCCGCCAGGGGACCCAGGGGGCTTACCGGTTTTTGCCCGAAGGCCACAATGACTTCGTCTTTGCCGTGTTTGCCGAGGAGCACGGGTTCGTCGGTGTGGTTGTGGCGCTGGCCTTGTATTTGTTCGTGATCTGGCGAAGCCTGGAGGCGGCCAAGCTGGCCAAGGACCGGGTGGGGGCCTTCCTGGTGGTGGGCCTGGTGTCCTGGTTTTCGTTCCAAGTGGTGTACAACATCACTATGCAGGCAGGGTTGGCGCCCGTGAAGGGCCTCACGCTGCCGTTAATGAGTTATGGCGGGTCGTCGCTGGTCGCGACGCTCGCCGGTTTTGGCCTCATCCTCAACGTGCGGATGCGGCGTTTTACGAATTAGATCGAAAGACGGGCGAGCCCAGATGAACAAGGAGATGGTGATCTCCTCGACGACCCACGAAACACGCGTGGCGATTCTCGAGGACGATCAGGTCGTCGAAGTTTTTATTGAACGGGAACAGTCGCGGGGCGTGGTCGGAAACATCTACAAGGGCCGCGTGTCCAAGGTCCTGCCGGGCATGCAGTCGGCGTTCGTGGACCTGGGCCTGGAACGCGACGCGTTCCTCTATGTCACCGACGTCATCGACCCCACCGAGGAGAGCCTCGAGGAGGAAGAGGAGCCCGGCGCCGAGGCGCCGGCCGATCCCGAGGCGTTGTTGGCGGAAGCGGCACTGGGCGGCGAGACGCCCGAGGCCGGATCGAGCGACACCGAACCCGCGGACGCGGCCACCGGCGCGGCGCCGGTGGGGCAGAGCGGACGCCGCGGCCGCGATCGGGAGCGCACGCCGTCGACCACCAAGATCGAAGACCTGCTCAAGGAAGGGCAGGAAGTGGTCGTGCAGGTGGTGAAGGAGCCGCTCGGCACCAAGGGCGCGCGTATCACCTCGCACATCTCGCTGCCCGGCCGGTTCCTGGTCTACATGCCGACGGTGAACCACATCGGCGTCTCGCGCAAGATCGAATCGCGTGAAGAGCGCCGGCGCGTGCGGGCGCTCGTGCAGAAGTTCAAGGACGACACCGGCCTGCCCGGCGGCGTCATCATCCGCACCGCGGCGGTGAACCGTCCCGAAGAGGACATCCTGAGCGACCTCCAGTACTTCCAGTCGGTCTGGACCGACGTGCAGCGCCGGCGTGAAACCCAGCGGTCTCCCGCCGTGCTGTATCGCGAAGAAAGCCTGGTCGCCAAGCTGCTGCGCGACTTCCTGACCGAGCAGTTCACTGCGATCCGCATCGACGACGAGACCGAGTACCAGCGGGTCATGACGCTGGTGGGCCGCATCATGCCGAACATGGCGAGCCGCGTGAAGCGCTACGCCAAGGACTTTCCGATCTTCGACGAATACGGCGTGCAGGGCGAGATCGACAAGGCGCTGCGCAGCAAGGTCTGGCTCAAGTCCGGCGGCTACATCGTCGTCAACCAGACCGAGGCGCTGGTGGCCATCGACGTCAACACCGGCCGGTATGTCGGCAAGAAGAGCGCGGGACGCCTCGAGGACACGATCGTCAAGACCAACCTCGAGGCCGCCAAGGAAATCGTGCGGCAGATGCGGCTGCGCGATCTGGGCGGCATCATCGTGCTCGACTTCATCGACATGGAAGACAAGAAGAACCGCCAGAAGGTCTTCCAGGCGATCGAACAGGAGCTCCGCCGCGACCGAGCGCCCTCCAAGGCCGTGCAGGTGAACGACTTTGGCCTGGTCATCATCACGCGCAAGCGCGTGAAGAGCAGCCTGGAGCGCCTGCTGACCGAGCCGTGCCCCTACTGCTCGGGGACGGGCACGATCAAGGCCAGCCCGACGATTTGCTACGACATCCTCACCGAGGTGAAGAAGGTCAGCGCCGATCTCGACGGCTACAGCCTGGTGCTGCGGGTGAACCCCGAGGTGGCCCGGGCACTCCGGGAGGAGGGCCGCGGCGTGTTCAAGGAACTGGAAGCCACCGTCGGCCGGCCGGTCACCGTGCGCGCGGACGACCAGCTGCACCACGAACAGTTTGATTTGATGGCCATGTAG
>JANLHE010000554.1 GCA_024653875.1 Acidobacteriota bacterium | reverse complement strand
GTCGCGTCGTCGACGGCCACGAGCCCCGGCGGCGGCTTCTGGTCGGCTAGATGCTTGCGCAGCGCCATCCGCCTCGCGTCCAGCGACTCGATCGCCGTCTCCACGTCAGCCTTCACGTCAACCATCAGGCCACGATCCCGCCCACCGTCGCCCCCGTGGGCGCCGCGTCAGGCTGTAGCGGCGGCAGCGTCGACGCCAGCGGCCCCACGGCCCCCGGGGCCGTCCCCGGCTGCGTCGGCGGAGGCGCCTGGTCCTGCTGCGTCAGCACCTCGAACCCGTTCGCCGCCAGCACCTCCAGCGGCGTCGCAGGCGCACCGTCCATGCCAACAGCGGTCATCGCCGGCGTCAGCACGTACGCGTCGCCGAGGTGCTTCGCCATCTCCTGCTGCGCCACCTGCGGCCAGTAGCGCATCTCCACCTTCTCGGCGATCCACGCGTCCTTCACGGCGTCCGTGTTCTCGCGCCCCGTCGCCTCCAGGTACTCGTCGATCGTGTACAGCGCGTTCGGGTCGCGCGTCTTCTCGCGCAGGTACTGCTCGTTCGCCACCTGCTGCGCGCCCGAGTTCGGCTCGATCTTCACCTCGACCGTCATCCCGCGCAGCATCTCCGCCGTCGGCTCGACGATCTTCCCCTCGGCCGTGCGGATCACCACGCCGTCGCCGTCGTCCGCCCACCGGGTCATCGCGTGCAGCATCGACTGCAGGATCACCCTGAACGTGTTCGCCTGCTCCGCCTTGAGGTCCGCGATCTCGGTGTTGGCCTGCATCTGCGCCATCACGGCGGTGTGCGGCTGAGTGTTCGCGCCGAAGTCGAAGAACCCCGTCTCCGGGATCGACTGCTCGAGGTCTTCCTTCGACCGCTCGAGGAACTGGATGAACGCGGGGTCGATCGTGAGGTCGGCCTTCACCAGCTTGGCGCCGGCGGGCAGCTTGTCGATCAGCGCCGAGTTGGACGACATCACGATCTTCTCGCCCCGCGCGTCCAGCCATGCCGTGCCGTTCGGCAGCTCGGCCCAGTACTTCGGAACCGCCACCTCCTCGGCGAGCAGCCGGCCGAGGTTGCGCTCGAGGTCGTACAGCGGCTTTGTACGGAAGAGCCCAAGGAAGAACGGCGCATAGCGGTAGATGGGGTCCGGGTGGTTCGTGACCAGCGCCTTCGCGAGCGCGACCGGCGTCATGCCGAATGAGTGCGGGAACGACTTCACCAGCGCCCACGGCCCGTTGTCAGAGGCCGCGAGCTCGTAGCACTCCGCGTTGATCCAGATCTGCGCGACGCGCATGTCGCCCCACGCCTCGAGCCCGCCCGAGTGGTCGAACTGCTCCGGCCGGTCGGCCGCGCCGAGCGACGCCACGGTCAGCGCCTTCGTCTTCTCGTCGCGTGTCAGCTTGAGCCCGTCGCCCGTCCAGATGCTGCGCGCGTACTCCAGCGACGCGATCGACTCCACGAACACGTCGACGCTCATGCCGTTCTCGGCGAACCGATCAGACACGAACCCGAGCGTGTCCGACCGCGGCACGTCCAGCAGGAACGGGAACGGCGCGTCGGCCTTCGCCTCGCTGTACTTCGTCATTGCCTCGCGGTACGTCCCGCCCGGCTTCGTCTTCACCGTCGGCCACTTGCGCGCCTCCACGACGCGCAGCACCCCGTAGCAGTGCAGGAACTGGCCGTGTGCGAGGAAGCCCTGCAGCCGGTACCCCAGCCGCCCCTCAACCTCTCGCAGCCCGTCCTCGAAAAACTCCTCGACGGCGTTCGCCGCTTCCTTGTCGTCCTGCGTCGTGTCGCGCGGCTCGATGTGCACCTGCACGGGATGCTCCAGCAGCCGCGTCATCGCCTTCGCGTACTCGCGCCGGATGGCGTCGGACTGGAACGTCTGCCGCTTGTCGAACGGCGGCG
>JANLHE010000530.1 GCA_024653875.1 Acidobacteriota bacterium | reverse complement strand
GTGATGGTGGACTTTGTCGCCCACACGTTCGACGTCCTGGTCTCCACCACGATTGTCGAGAACGGCCTCGACATCTCCAACGCCAACACCATCGTCATCAACCGCGCGGACAGGTACGGGCTGTCGCAGCTGTATCAACTCCGGGGCCGGGTCGGCCGATCCGACCGCCGGGCGTATGCGTATCTGCTGATTCCGCCCGAGCAGACGCTGCCGCCCGTGGCGCGCAAGCGGCTGGCGGCCATCCGGGAGTTCAGCGACCTGGGGTCCGGATTCCGGATCGCGGCGATGGACCTTGAGATTCGCGGCGCCGGGAACCTGCTGGGCGGCCAGCAGAGCGGGCACATCGAGGCCGTCGGCTTCGACATGTACAACAAGCTCCTGGAAGAGACCATTCGGGAGCTGAAGGGAGAAGAGCTGGAGGACGACCGCCGGGCCGCGGTGAACCTGAAGTTGAACCTCAGAATCGACGAGCAGTACATCCCGGACATGAACCAGCGCCTGGCGGCCTACCGCCGGATGGCCAGCGCCCGGACCGTTACCGAGGTAGACGCGCTTATTGCCGAGTTTAGCGATCGTTATGGGCTTACACCAGAAACAGTGCTTAATTTAGCAGAATACGCACGTATCAGGGCCCAAGCTGACCGGATCGGCTTGGAAAGCCTGGACCGCGACGGCACCTCAGTGGTGTTCAAGTTCAGGCAGGATGCGAAGATCGACGGGATCTGGATCATGCGGATGGTCCAGAACCGAGGTGACCTGACGCTGCTGCCACCGGCCGTGCTCAAATTGGAGCTGACAAAGCCGGTCGAACGACCAAAACATGCCGCCGAGATTCCCAGACAGGCTGTTCCCCACCCCGGGCGTCTGAAACCAAAGGCGACCGGTTGGGTGAAACCTCCGGACACTCCGCCGGCCCGCGAGTCCTGGTGGACGACCCGAGCCACATCCGGGGAGGTGGCTGCCGGTTTCACGCGCGAGGAGATCCTGGCCGAGGTTCCGCCCGATCCCCGGGCGCCCGGCGGCGTATTTGAGCGGGTGCGGCAGGTGCTCGACGAGTTGAGCCGCGGGCTGACGGGGTAAGATCACTCAGGAAGCAGGCATTTTGATGAAGCGACTAGTGTTGTGTGCGTTCGTGCTCGTCGTGACGGCCCCGGCGATGGTGGCGGCCCAGGCGCAGCAGACCGATCCCCCTCAGGCGCGCCCCGTGGTGCTGCAAAAGGTGCTGGTCAAGGTCAACGGCGCGATCTTCACCAAGACCGATCTGGAATCACTTCAAATCGAGGCCCTGCAGGAACAGAACCAGCGGGCGCTGTCGCAGCTGGATTTGCAGAACGACGCCAAACTCCGGCAGGCGCTCCTCGGGATTACGCCGGCGCTGCTGTCCGGCGCGGTGGATGAACTGATCATTCTGCAGCGGGGCAAGGACCTTGGTCTGAAGATGACCGAGACGCAGTTCAAGGAGTACGTCGACGGGATAAAAAAAGACAACCAACTCGACGACAAGACGTTCCAGGCCGCGCTGGCGCAGCAGGGCATGACCATGGAACAGCTGCGGAAGAGTTTCGAGCGCGAGTACATGAAGCGCGGCGTGATGCAGCGGGAAGTTGCGCCGCGCATCTCGATCACGGAAGAAGAGGCGCGCCAGTACTACCGCGCGCATCCACAGGAGTTCATGAAGCCCACCATGATCACCGTCAGGGAGATCTCGGTGCTGGTGGCCTCGCAAACCCGGGGCGGCGAGAGCGTGGTGAACGTGGCCGCGGATGAAGCGGCGTCGGCAAAGGTCACGGCCGCGCGTGAGCGCGCCCTCAAGGGCGAGGACTTCACGGCGCTAGTGACCGAGTTGTCGGAGTCAGGGTCAAAGGCGAACGGCGGACTGATCGGTCCGCTGAATCTGAACGAATTGGCCGAAGGCCTGCAGAAAATCCTGGGTCCGCTCAAGGCGGGCGATATCGCCGAGCCGATTCGCACCCCGGCCGGCTATCAGCTATTGAAGGTCGAGGCCAAGGACGACTCCGGCGTGGAGCCGTTTGAGAAGGTGCGCCAGGATGTCGCGAACAAGGTCCAGGGGGAACGTGGCCAGGTCGAGATGCTGAAATACCTCGACGGCCTGCGTGAGCAGGCGATCATCGAATGGAAAGACGACGAGCTGAAGAAGCTGTACGAGCAGTTCCGCGCGCAGCAGAAGAAAGAATCCTGAGTCCCGGCGTGACCGTCCCTGACGCGGCGGCGTGGTACGCAATCTGGATCCGGTCGCGCCACGAGCAGGTCGTCCGCCAGCAGCTTGAGCAGAAGGGCATCGAATCCTTCCTTCCCACGGTGCTCCGCTGGTCCCGCTGGAAGGACCGCAAGAAACAGGTGGCGTGGCCGTTGTTTCCCGGCTACTGCTTCGCCAGGTTCGCGGCCGAGCAGCGCGTGGCGGTTCTCAAGTGTGTCGGCGCCGTCAACATCGTCTCGTTCAACGGGGTGCCGGCACCGATCCCCGACCATGAGCTGGCCGGCATCCGGCAACTTGTCGAGTCCGACCTGCTGTTCGACCCATGCCCGCTGATTCATGAAGGTGACAAGGTTGAAGTCACCTACGGCCCGCTCAAGGGCGTGGTCGGCCGGCTGGTGAGAAAGGGCACGCACGCGCGGCTGATACTCTCCGTGGACCTGATCGGTCAGGGCGTGTCCGTGCAGGTCGACGCGGCGGACGTCAGGGCGTACTGAATGAAGATAGGCAATGTGTCGCTCGAGTCGCGCGTCGCCATGGCCCCAATGGCCGGGATGACGGACACCGCCTTTCGCCGCCTCGTGAAGCGGCAGGGTGGCTGCGGCCTGGTGGTGACCGAGATGGTCAGCTCCGAGGGGTTGGTGCGCGGGATCGATCGCACGCTGGAGTTTGCGGAGTACACGGAAGAAGAGCGGCCCGTGTCGATTCAGATCTTCGGCGGCGATCCCGTGAAGATGGCCGATGCGGCGCAGATCGTGGAAGGCATGGGCGCCGACATCGTGGACATCAACATGGGGTGTCCGGTGCCGAAGATCGCGAAGCACAACGCCGGGTGCAGCCTGATGCGTGAGCCGGCGCACGCCGCGACCATCATCAACGCGATGGCGAAAGCCGTCAGAATTCCCGTGACCGTGAAGATGCGCGCGGGGTGGAACGAAC
>JANLHE010000248.1 GCA_024653875.1 Acidobacteriota bacterium | reverse complement strand
ACCGTCAGCACGGGCACCGGCGATCGCCGCACCACCCGTTCGGCGACGCTGCCCAGGAGCAGGTGCCCGACCGCGCCGCGGCCGTGCGTGCCGATGATGACCATGTCGATGTGCTCCTGTTCGATGTAGTCCAGGATGCGATCCACCGGCGCGCCGATGGCCGTCGACGTGGTCAGCCCCGCCTTGGGGGCGTCGGCCGCCGGCACCAGCTCGCCCAGGCGCGTCCGGGCCAGCGCCTCCGATTGTGTCAACAGGTCAACCAGCGGCAGCGTGGACACCTCCGTGCCCCACGGGTACACGTATGGCTCCGGGACGACGTGGAACAGGTGCAGCTGGCTGCCGAACTCCTCGGCCAGCGCCCGCGCGTACTTGAGGGCGGCCATCGCGGGGTCGCTGAAGTCTGTGGGAACAAGAATCTTTCGGATCGTAACCATCGCGTCCTCCTTCGTTCATTCTCCAGCAAACGCCGTACCGCCGCATGTCCCAGTCATGGCCCAATGCTTGAATACAGAGGGGACCGTGATCGCATTCGAGGCCGTTTTCCTTGGAAATAATGGCAATGTCACCGTCGACCTGCGGGAAATCCTTCCCATGACGAGGGAAATACTGCCCAAAACCGCGCTGGTCGTTGACGACGAGGCGCTGATCCGCTGGTCTCTGTCGGAGGGCCTGGCGGAGGCGGGCTGGTCCGTGCGTGTGGCCGCGAATGGGGCGGAAGCCCGCGCGGCCGTCCGCGCGCTCGATGGGGTGCCCTTCGTGATCGTCCTCGACCTGCGCCTTCCTGATGTTTCGGATCTGTCGCTCGTGCGCGATCTGCGGGCCGAACGGCCCGACGTGCCGATGATCGTCATGACCGCTCACGGCTCGCCGGACGACGCGTCGGCGGTAATGGCTTCAGGTGTGTACTCCTTCGTCAGTAAACCGTTTGACGTGCCCGAACTGGTCGCGCTCGCGAACGCGGCTGCGAAACGATAGCCCAACTACTAGTCGTATACTAATTCGCTATGGCTGCGAGACGAGTCCTCGTTGTGGACGACGAAGCACTGATCCGCTGGTCCCTGGCGGAACGGTTGCGTGCTGACGGCCACGATGTCGTCGAGGCCGGTACTGCCGCCGAGGCCATGGATCGTGCCGATCAGGGAGTGGACCTGGTCCTGCTCGACTACAAACTGCCTGATGACGACGGCCTGACGGTCTTGCGCAAGCTGCGCGAGCTGGACTCGGACACGGTCGTCATGATGCTGACCGCCCACAAGGGGATCGAGACGGTCGTGGAGGCGATGAAGGCCGGCGCCTACGACTACGCGACGAAGCCGTTTGATCTGGACGACGTGGCGCTGCGCGTGACGCGCGCGCTCGAGGCGACGCGGCTGCGCCGCGAACTGCGGACGCTGCGCGACAGCCTGTCGCGCCCCTACGGCCTGCAGTCGATCATCGGCGAGTCCGAACCGATGCAGCGCATCAAGGGACTGGTGCGGAAGGTGGCCACCAGTCCAGGCTCCACCGTGCTGATTACCGGCGAGAGCGGCACGGGAAAGGACCTCATCGCCAAAGTGGTCCACTACGCCAGCCATCGCGCCGCGCGGCCGTTCCTGAACATCACGTGCTCGGCCCTGCCTGAAACGCTGCTGGAGTCTGAGCTGTTCGGTCACGAGCGGGGCGCGTTCACCGACGCGCGTCAGCAGAAGCGCGGACTGCTGGAGCAGGCGGACGACGGCACGGTGTTCCTGGATGAGATTGGCGAGATGACGCCGGCCCTCCAGGCCAAGCTGCTGCGCTTTCTTGAAGAGAAGACGTTCAGGCGCGTGGGCGGCATGGCCGATGTCCACGTGGACGTCCGCGTGGTGGCGGCCACCAATCGCAACCTCGAAGACTCGGTCCGGTCCGGCAAGTTCCGCGACGACCTCTACTATCGCCTTAACGTGCTGCGCATCGAGATTCCGCCGCTGCGCGCGCGGGGCGACGACGTGGCCCTGCTGGCGCAGCACTTTGTCGAGAGCTTCGCTCGTGAGTTCAAACG
>JANLHE010000522.1 GCA_024653875.1 Acidobacteriota bacterium | reverse complement strand
CAGCAGGATCGGCTCGGGGTGCCGGGCATTCTCGACGCGAAGGGGTTGTCCAATGGCGGCAACGCGCTGGTGGTCATGAATGGCGAAGTCCGGACGCAGGTCTGGTCTGCCGTGTCGCTCGTGGGGTTCGTGGACGGCGGCAACGTGTTCGCCCGCGTTGGAGACATCAACCCGAAGGATTTTCGCGGCGCCGCCGGCCTGGGCATTCGCTATCGGTCGCCGCTCGGTCCGCTCCGCCTGGATTTCGGATTCAAGTTCGATCGCCGTTTTGTGAGCGGCAAGCGCGAACGCGGCTGGGAATTCCATCTGAGCATCGGAGAAGCGTTCTGAGTCCTGAGTCCTATTGGATCACCTGGATTCGCACGTAGTCGATCGCGGCGGCCAGGTGTCGGCCATCACCGCCACCGCCCACGTCGGCCGGGCGCGTGGCCCGGCTGAACCGCAGCACCACACGGTTCACCCCTCGCGTCCAGACGCGCGCGCCGGTCGGAAGTTCCACGCGCTGCCAGGCGCCGGCGACGACCGGACCCGCGATGGGATGACCGTTGATCTCCACGGTGAGCTGCTGGGGCGGGGCGCCAGGATACTCGAACGCGCGGAGCTGCACCTGCAGCAGGAGCGGCGCCGCGTGATCGAGCGGCAGGACCAGAGACGCCCGCGCCTCGGTCCAGCGGAACGAGATGTCGCCGGCCTGCTCGGCGCCGTGCCAGCCCTCGTCCAGGTACACGGCGTCGGCCGTGCCCACATCGATGCGGCCGTACGGACGCGCGGGATCCCCAAGGAACCGGTTGGGCTGCAATAGATCGAAGCGCGCCGGCGCCACGCCGTAGCGCCACGCGAAGATCAGGTTCGCCGGCATGGACCACGGATGCCCGATCCACCCGTGGATCGTGGCGGCTTGCGCGGCGCCGAGGTCGGCAAACGAGACAATCTGGCCGATCCGATACGTGCCCGCGCGGGCCACAGACAGCAGCGATACATTCCACACCACCAGCAGACCCAGCAGGCCGGCGGCGGTGGCTGCGGGCCGCCGGGCGATGAGACGCGCGGTCACGCCGATCCCCGCGGCCAGCGCGGGCACCAGAAACGGAATCAGGCCGTCGAACCGGCGCCCGCCGTAACTGGCGCCCGCCCACCAGTCCTCGACCGCGCCGTTCGTCCACGTCATCAGGACCAGCGTCACCAGGCCCATGGCGGCGAGGGTGCGCTGCGTGCGCCACAACGGCACCAGGCCCAGCACCGCGAGGTACAGCGCGGGTGACGTGGCGAACAGGCCGCTGCGCGACGACCACAGGACGTCCACCAGTTGCGGCGCCAGCCAGAACATTCTCGGGCTCACCGGGGGCTGCGTGATCCACGCGTCGTAGAGGGCATGCCAGGTGAACATCTGCGGCAGCACGCCCAGCAGGACACCCGTCGCGAACACGGCGGCGCGTCTCGGTGTGCGGAGCAGCCAGAGCGCTGGCACCAGCAGCACCACCGCGTTCTGCCAGCGCATGATGACCATCACGCCGCCGAGCAGCCCGAGCAGCACCCACGTGCGCGCGTCGTCGCGTGTGCGCAGCCGCGTCCACGCCAGCGTGAAGCCCGCGACCGCCGCCATCGACACCGCGTGGCTCATCGTCGGCTCGCGCACGAGGTACCACAGCACAAACGACCCGGCGCCCACCGTGATGACGCTGGCGGTCGCGACGGAGGCGCTGACGGCCTGGCGGGCGAGACGGTAGGACCACCAGAGGCCGAGCAGGCCATAAAACAACCCGCCAAGACAGACCGCCTGTCGATACGGAAATGACGTGCCGTCGGTCTTGATGTCGCTGCCGCCGGCGGCGAGTGTGAGTGCCGCCGCGTGCCCGAGGGCGAAGAACGGCGTCCACGCCAGCGCCGGTCCGATCGCCCAGGCGCTCTGCGCGTAGCCGGTGACCGTCGGCTGCAGCAGAAACTGGTGCTGCGCATCGTCAATGCCCAGCAGGGCGTAGTCGTTGGTCAGGTCCACGTCGTGGTCGAACCACAGCGACCGCGTGAACGAGAAGTAGTAAAAGCCGTCGCTTTGCAGACGCGCGCCCACCTGGAGCTGCGTGGCGACGCCGGCCGCGAACAATGCCGCCAGCACCGCCACGGTTCTGAGGCGCCTTGAGCCGGCCGAGGCGACGAGCAGCAGCGCGACGAGCGCGACGCCGGCGCTCCACCATGGAGAGAGCGCCTGGTCGAGGCCACACCACTCCGGCAGGGCACGCCGCGTGATCTGGCGCAGCACCAGGTCGAGGACGCCCGCCGCCGAGAGGACGACGCCGGTGAGACGCGCGGCGGTCATCGCTGACTCACCCTGAGGAAATCCACCGCGGCCGCCAGGGCGCGCGTGTCGCCGCCGGCGCCCACGTCCACGGGCCGGGTGGCGCGGGCGAATCGCAAGGTGACGCGGTTGATGCCGCGCCGCCAGGCCGAGGCCGGCGTGGCGACGCCGATCGTCTCCCAGTCCGGCCCGACCTCGAACGGTCCGAACGTCGCGCGGCCCGTGTCGATGGAGACGCGCTGTGGCGGACTGCCTGGAAAGACGAACGCGCGCACGCGCAGCTGCACGTCGAGATCCGCGGTGTGCGCCAGCGGCACGAAAAGTTCGGCGTCACCAAGGGCCCAGCGAAACGTGGTGTCGCCGTCCCGCTCGGCCGCCGCCCATCCGTCGGTGACAAGGTGGGCATCGGCGCCGCCGATGTCCACGCGCCCGTACGGCTGCAGCGGGTCGCCAAGGAACTGCGCCGGCGCCAGAAGATCGTACGTCGCGGGCGACACGCCGTTGCGCCACGCAAACCACCAACTTGCGGGAACCGAGAACGGGTGGCCGATCCAGCCGTGGAGCGTGCGCGCCTGATCACCGGCAACGGTTCCGAACGGGATGGCTTCGCCCAGTCGCACGACGCCGCGCTGGGCGGCCGACATCAACGTGAGGTTCCACACAACCACGCCGGCCAGGCCGAGGCCGACGATGGCGTGCGGACGCGTGATGGCGACGTGGCGCAGCCACTGCCAGGCGACGGCCAGGCCGAGCGTGAGGATGGGAATCACGCCGTCGAATCGCCGGCCGCCGAATCCGTCAGAGCCCCACCAGTCTTGAATCGAGGCGTTGAAGTAAATCATCACGGCGGACGCGGCCACCAGAGGCAGGCCCGCCGCGCGATGCCGCATCACGAACGCGATGAGCCCAAGCGCCGCCGCGCAGAGCAGCGGCGACATTGCCAGCAACCCGTTGCGCGAGGAAAACAGCACCAATTCCAGTTGCGGCATCGTCCAGCGAATCTTCGGACCGACGGGGGAGACGGCCATGTAGGTTCCGTAGATCGCCTTCCACGCGAGCAGCTGCGGCAGACACGCGAGCGCGGCGGTCAGGGTGAAGGCCAGGCCGCCGAGGGCGACGGTCACGCCGGCGTCACGCCGGCCCGATCGGGCGGCGCGCCACAACATCCGCGCGCCATCGCAGGCGGGCACGATGGCGAACAGCGCGTTCTGCCAGCGAATCAGCGTCATGAGCCCAGCCAGCAGGCCCAGCAGGGTCCACCACGGCACGCTGGTGTGCCGCGGCGCCTCCAGGCCGCGGCGATCCCGCGAGGCGGCCCAGCACCAGAGGAATCCTGCGACGGCCGCCATCGACGGCGCGTGCGTCATGGTCGGTTCGACGACCGTGTACCAGAGCATGAACGATCCGCCGGCCATCAGCGCGACCGCCGTGCCGGCCGCACGCCCGGGGAACCACTGCCCGACAAACCGCAGGGTGAACCACCATCCCAGCAGCGCGTAGACGAGACCCGCGATGACGATCGACTGCCGGTATGGATAGGACGTGCCGTCGGTGGCCACCTCACGGCCGCCGGCGGCCAGTCGCGTCGCCGCCACGTGGCCCGCCGCGAAAAACGGTGACCAGACGATCGACGGGCCGATGGTCCAGGCGGACTGGGCGTAGCCGGTGGGCGTGGAATCGAAGAGGTGGGTCTTGTCGCCGAGACCCAGCATCCGATAGTCGTTGGTGAAATCGACGTCGCGGTCAAACGCCATCGAGCGGAGGTAGGCGTAGTAATAGAACGCGTCGCTCTGGAGCCGCGCGCCGGTCTGCAGCTGCCACACGAGGCCCGTGGCCAGCGCCGTGGCAAACACCACGGCACGCACGCGCGAACGGCGCGGTGAGGTGCCCGCCGCCCGGCGCAGCGCGAGGTGCGTCACCAGTCCCGCGGCGAGTGCCAGGAGCACGCGGCTGCCGGCGCCGCCTGGGAGCCACCCGATCCACGAGGTGCGCGTGAGCTGCTGGCCGATGCTGTCGGTGGCGATGGCGGCAAGCACCAGCGCGCCTGCGGCCGCGAGCGCGAGGCGAAGGGCTGCCGACAGGGTCATTACGGGCGCGGCACGCGGTAGACGCGCCACTCGGGTCCGGGATGATCGCGGCTGGGCCTGAATGTGGTGACGGGTTCGAGCCGGGCGAACAAGTCCTCGTATTGGGCCGCGGCGCCGGCCTCAGGCGGTTCGCGGTACAGCGCCGGGCCGAACGCGAGGTCCGACGCCAGGAGGTACTCGTATCCCTCCGCCTGATAATGCGCGAAGTCGTGGCGGATGAGTCGGGCGAGGTATTCGACGTTGTACTGCTCGGCGTTCAGCAGGATGCCGCGGCTTTCCATGCCGATCCTGGTCTGTGCGGGAACGTTCGCCAGGATCCACCGATAGGCCTGCTCGCTGGTGCTGACCCGGGTCGCATTGCGGAGCGTGCCGAGGGAGTTGGCGGCAGGCACCCAGCAGACGGCGGCGAGGAGGACGGCGGCCGCGAGCACGGCCACGGCCGGCCGGGCCACCCGTGCGTGCACGGCCTCGATGCCCCACGCCAGCGCGCCGCCTGCCAGCACGCAGAGAAACGGCAACAACGGCAGGAGGTAGCGGCCGTACG
>JANLHE010000521.1 GCA_024653875.1 Acidobacteriota bacterium | reverse complement strand
GCGAGCATGCCGCTGCCGTTGCAGTACCTCACGACGATCGTGCCGGCGCGCTACTTCCTTGTCGCGCTGCGGGGCATCGTCCTGAAAGGGTCGACGCTCTGGGAGGTGTGGCCCTCGGTGGCGGCCCTGGGTGTGTATGCCGTCGTGGTCCTGGGACTCGCGTCGGTCCGGCTGGGGCGGCGATGATCGGGCGCATCCTCATTCTCATGTGGAAGGAGTTTCTGGAACTCCGCCAGGATCCGCGCCTGGCCGGCGTGATTCTCGTCGCGCCCATTCTTCAGCTCACGATGCTCGGGTATGCGGCGACGACCGACGTGCACGACGTGCCGGTGGTCGTCGTGGATGGCGACCGGTCGACGCACAGCCGCGCGCTGGTGGAGCGCTTCGCGGCCTCGCCGTATTTCATCGTGGTGGATGAGTTCCTCAGTCCCAGCGAGGTGGATGCCGCACTCGCGTCCGGACGCGCGTGGCTGGGCGTGGTGGTGCCGATGGGATTTGGCGCCGCGCTCGATGGGAGCGGCACGGCGAGCGCGCGGGCGGTGCAGGTGCTGGCAGACGGCACCGATGCCAACTCCTCCGGTGTGGCGCTGGCGTACGCGAGCGGGCTCGTGAGCGAGTTCAACGCGGCGCTGGTGGCGGAGCAGCGCCTTGTCGGCGGTGGCGCCGCGGGCGGGACCGGCGGGGTCCAGGGCGACGTGCGGGTCTGGTACAACCCGCAGCTGGTCAGCAAGGACTTCATGGTGCCCGGCGTGCTGGCGCTGCTGCTGATGCTGATCACGTCCAACCTGTCCGCGATGGCCATCGTGCGCGAGCGGGAACTGGGGACGCTTGAGCAGCTCAACGTGACCCCGCTCGGACGGTTCGAGCTCATCATGGGCAAGCTCCTGCCGTACGGCATGCTGGGGTTCATCGACGTGCTGCTGGTCATGGCCGTGGCGGTGTTCTGGTTCCAGGTGCCGCTGCTGGGCAGCCCGGCGCTGCTGCTGGCCGCCAGCGCCGTCTACCTGCTGTGCACGCTGGGCCTCGGGTTGTTCATCTCCACGATCTCGTCGACGCAGCAGCAGGCGATGATGACATCCACGTTCTTCTTCCTGGTGCCGATGATCTACCTCTCCGGCTTCATCTTCCCGATTGAGAACATGCCGGTGGCCATCCAGTGGATCACGACGCTGATCCCGCTGCGGTACTACCTCGTCATCGTGCGTGGCATCTTCCTCAAGGGCGTCGGGTTTGATCTGCTCTGGCCGCACTTCGCGGCGATGGGAGCGTGGGGCGTGACCGTCCTCGCCCTCGCCGCGGCCCGGTCCCGCAAGACGGAGTAGCGCGGCCGGCCGGGCCCGGAGTATCGTTGCCGGGCAATGGACATCGCCGTCGGCACCTCCGGCTACAACTATCCGGAATGGAAGGGCACGTTTTATCCCGATCCGTTTCCCGCGTCGAAGATGTTCGCGTTTTACGCGGAGCGCTTCCGGACGGTGGAGATCAACTACACGTTCTACCGGATGCCCACGCCGAAGCTGACCGAAGGGTGGCGCGATCAGGCGCCCGACGGCTTTCGCTACACGCTGAAGGCGCCCAAGCGCATCACGCACGAGAAGCGGCTGGTGGACTGCGGGGAGCCGATCCGGTTGTTCACCGACAGCGCCGGCCGGTTGGGACCGCATCTGGCCTCGCTGCTGTTCCAGTTGCCGCCGAACATGAGATGCGATCTGGCGAAGTTCGAGGCGTTCCTGGGGATTCTGCCTGCGGACCTGCGGTGCGCGTTTGAATTCCGTCACGACTCCTGGCACGCCGACGAGGTGTTTCGCCTTCTCGAGAAGCACGGCGCCGCGCTGTGTATCGCGGACATGGGTGACAAGACGACGCCGATCGTGCCGACCGCGCGGCACGGGTACTTCCGGTTGCGTGACGAAGGGTATGGTCCCGCGGATCTGGAGAAGTGGGCCCGCTCGGTGCTCGGCCACGAGAAGGACTGGGACCAGGTGTTCGTGTACTTCAAACATGAGGACGAGGGGAAAGGGCCCGAGTTCGCGAAGGTGTTTGAAGGCGAGCTCGTCAGGCTCCGTGCTGAAACGCGCCTGGGAAGGTGAATAATAGGCGCCCATGCGGATCCACATCGGCATCGTTCCTCTCACGGCTGCCATCATCGCGGCGACCACGGTCGTGATGGCGGTCCAGCAGGTGCCCAGGCCCACCACGCTTGCGGGACGGTCCGCGGTCTACGCGCCGAATGCCGCGATTGCCACAAGCCAGCCGCTGGCGACGTCGGCCGGCCTGGCCGTGCTCGATCGGGGCGGCAACGCGATCGACGCGGCGGTGGTCGCCGCGGCCGTGCTGACCGTGGTCGAGCCGAACATGACCGGGGTGGGCGGCGACCTGTTCGCCATGGTCTGGTCGGCGAAGGACAAGACCCTGCACGGCCTGAACGCGAGCGGCCGCAGCGGCGCCCTGATGACGCGCGAGACGCTCGCCTCGCGCAAGCGCACCCGCGTCAGCCAGGGGATTGAGGCGGTGACGGTTCCCGGCTCGCTGTCCGGATGGGCGGCGTTGCTGGAGAAGTTCGGCACGCTGACGCTGGCCGAGGCGCTCGCGCCGGCGATCGCGATTGCCGAGACCGGATTCCCCGTCACGCCCATCATTGCCGGCCAATGGGCCGGCGAAGCGACCCTGCTGCGGCGCGACGAGGGCGCCCGCGCCACGCTGTTGGTCGACGGCCAGCGGGCGCCCAAGGCCGGGGAGTGGTTTCGAAATCCCGACCTCGCCCGCACGTACCGCGACATCGGCGCCAACGGCGCCAGGCACCTCTACGGTGGCGCGTTGGGCCGGCGTATCGCGGAGTTCACGCAGTCCAGGGGCGGGTTCCTGACGCCCGAGGATTTCGCGGCGCACGCGGTGGAGTGGGTGCAGCCCATCAGCGTGCCCTTCCAGGGCTATCGGCTCTGGGAACTGCCGCCCAACAGCCAGGGCGTGGCCGCGCTCGAAATGTTGCGGCTGCTGGAGACCTACGACCTGAAAGCGATGGGGCACAATTCGCCCGCGTATCTGCACCACCTCATCGAAGCGAAGAAGCTGGCCTACGCGGACATCGAACATTACGTGGGCGATGCGGCGTTCATGAAGACACCCGCGGAGTCCTTCCTGGCCGACGAGTACATCGGGCGGCGGCGCCAGCTGATCGATCCGGCGAAGGCCATGGAACGCGCGACGCCGGGTGACGCGGCCACGTCAAGCGACACGATCTATCTGGCCGTGGCCGACGCGGACGGGAACATGGTCTCGTTCATCAACTCGGTGTACGACTACTTTGGCAGCGGCATCGTCGTGCCTGGCACCGGCGTGTTGCTGCACGACCGCGGCGTGGGGTTCACGATGGAGGAGGGCCGCGCGAACACCGTCGCGCCGAAGAAGCGTCCCTTCCACACGATTATCCCGGCGTTTGTCACCAGGACATCCCGCGCAAGCGGCGTATCGCGCGATGCCGCTGGCGACGAGCCGTGGCTGGCCTTCGGCGTGATGGGCGGGGCGATGCAGCCCCAGGGCCACGTGCAGGTGCTGCTCAACCTGCTGCTGTTCGGCATGGACGTCCAGCAGGCGTCCGATGCGCCGCGGTTCCGCCACATGGCCGGACGCCGCGTGGCGCTCGAATCGCCCATCGGCGACGACGTGCGACGCGCGCTTCGCGGCCTGGGGCACGAGATCATCGATGAGCGGAACATTGCGTTTGGCGGCGCGCAGCTCGTGATGAAGCTGCCGCGTGGGTGGGTGGCCGGGTCGGACTCGCGCAAGGATGGGCATGCGGCGGGCCGGTAGGTATTCGTCGGGACAGGGGGAGGGCGTGTGATGCGGTATCGGGCGATGGTGGGTGTGTTGATGGCGGCGGCGGCGATCGCGGTCGCGGGGGTGAGCGCGCGAACTCCGGCTCCGCCCCAGGCGGCGGGACGCACGGTCGCGCTGGTGGGCGGCACCTTGATCGACGGGTTCGGCGGCGTGCCGATTCAGAACTCCGTGATCCTGGTGGATGGCGAGCGCATCACGGCCGTGGGGCGCGTGGGCACGCTGGCCGTGCCAGCGGGCGCGGAGGTGATCTCCACCGAGGGCATGTCCGTCCTGCCCGGGTTGTGGGATATGCACGTGCACCTCATGATCAACGGCCACTCCGATTACACGCACTGGGACAAGACCTACCCGGCGCGGTTCGAGTCCGAGATCATGCCGGCGTCGGCGAACCAGCTCCTGCGCGCGGGCGTCACGTCCGCGCGCGATCTGGGCGCGCCGCTTGAAGCCAGCATCAACGTCAGAAACGCCATCGCCAGGGGCGACATTCCGGGGCCGCGGCTGTATGTCTCGGGTCCCTTCATCCAGCACGCGCCGTATCCAGGCACCGAAGCCTTCCGCTGGGGCGTCAACGGCGTGGACGATGCGCGCGCGAAAGTACGGCAACTGGCGAAGGCGGGCGTGGACGTCATTAAACTCATCGACCAGGACCAGATGACCGAGGCCGAGGTGTTCGCCGTGGTTCAGGAGGCGCATGCCCTCGGCCTTCCTGTCGTCGGCCACTCCCATCGTCCCGATGAGATCCGGCTGGGCCTGCGCGCCGGCGTGGACAACTTCGAGCACACGGGACTGGCGACCGCGCCGGAGTACCCGGCGGACATCATGGCGATGATTCGGGAGCGCTCGGCCAAGATGTCGCTCGGCCCGTTCTTCTGGACCCCGACCGTGCAGGGCCTGTTCAACTACGAGTACCTGCGGGATCACCCCGAGTCCCTGGACGATCCGTCCTGGACGCTGGGCCTGAAGGCGGACATCGTGGCCGACATCCGCCAGTCACTGCGCTCGCCGGGTGAACTGGGGTATTTCCAGTTGACGCCCGCGCGCAAGCCCACCCTCAGGCGCAAGATCGATCAGCTGCGCGAGGCCGGGGCCACGCTGCTCATCGGCACCGACAGCGGCATTCCGATGCAGTTCCACAGCCAGTCCACGTGGAACGAACTGGATGTCTGGGTGCGCGAGATGGGCATCCCGGCGATGGAGGCCATTCGCAGCGCCACGTACTGGCCGTCGCTGATGATGAAGAAAGATCGGGAGGTGGGGACGCTCACGCCCGGGAAGTACGCGGACATCATCGCCGTGCGCGGGGATGTCCTGAAGTACATCAACCTGCTTCAGGACGTGGATCTGGTGATCAAGGGCGGAAAGCGGGTGCGGTAGCGACAAACTCCACTGCCGCCTCTTCGGCCCAGTAGCCGTCATGATCCGGCGTCGCCTGGCCGATGAACCCGCAGTGCCCGCCGTGCCGCTGGAGCGAGACGCGCAGGTGCGGGTTCGCCCGTACG
>JANLHE010000509.1 GCA_024653875.1 Acidobacteriota bacterium | reverse complement strand
CTGGACCCGCTGACTGACCGTGACGTCGTGCTCTGGCCTGACAACGATGAGCCGGGCGTCGGGCTCATGGAACGGCTCGCGCGGCTTCTGCCGGGCGTGCGGCTCATCCGGCCGGTGGTGCCGGAGAAGGGGGATGCCTACGACTACTTTGAGGGCGGAGGGACGGTCGATGCACTCAGAGACCTGATCCACGAAGGGGAGCCGCAAGCGCTGCCGATCGGTGACGATGCGGTTCGCGTGACATACCCGACACCCGCGGGCGTGATCACGTTCGAGTTCACGGAGCTCTCTATCGGGCGCAGCCGCACGACGGATTCCACGTTGCTGGTAAGGGTCGAGCGGCGACCTGATGAGTACTCAACACGGGTGAACCTGCTCTCGTCTTCCGGGCGCGACAACGTTCGGAAGGACGTTGAGAAGCAATACAAGTCGCTCGGCCTCGCGGACTGGACGACGGTGATCAACACCGTCGCGACGATGGCAGACCGGACATTCAAGCGGATCGACTCATCGATCGACCTCGCGGATGTGGAACCAGCAACCGAACGGAAGTGGGCGGTCGAGCGCTTCGCGCCGGCCGGGTCCGTGACGGTGCTGTTCGGGATGGGCGGGTCGGGGAAGTCCCAGCTCTCCGCAGACCTGATGCTGCACGCGCTCTACGGGGAGCCGTGGCTCGGGCGCGCGGTGGTTCCTGTCCTCGGTGCGCTCGTCGTGGATTACGAAGATCAGCCGGACGAGTGGCGTTTGCGGTGCGAGCAGATCTGCCGCGCGCACGGATGGAAGATGCCCGGCGGCTTCCGCTACATGCCTGGGCGCACGGTCCCGCTCGCGGACCAAGCGCAGACCGTCGAGGCGCTCATTGAGCGTTACGGCATCGGGCTCATCGTCGTCGACTCCGCGGCGTCCGCAGTCGGTGGAGAGCTCAAGGAACCGATGGCGACGGCGCGGCTGATCAACTTCCTTGCGTCGATGGGGCAGCGGCACGGCTGTTCGACGCTGTTGATCGCGCACAACACGAAGGCCGACGACAAGGCCGCGACGATGTTCCCGTACGGGGACGTGTTCTGGCACAACCTGCCGCGTGCGACTCACTACGTCCACGCGACCCAGCAGGACGGCAGCCCGACGATGCAGATCGACCTGTGGAACCGCAAGGGCAACCGCGGGAAGCAGAAGCCGATCCCGGTGCGGATTGACTTCCCCGAGACGGACGAGGGCCCGGTGGCGATCGTGCTCGACAACCACAGGACGCCGCAGGAGATCGCCGACGTAAGCGCTACGACGGACGGCTCTATCAAGTGGCGGATCGCGGCGCGGCTTGACGAAGGCCCAGGCACGATCTCGGAGATCGCGACCTCCACGGGGATCGCGCGCGACAGCGTGGAGAAGACGCTCAAGCGCGGCGATGGGGAGCTGTTCACGCGAATCCCCAACGAATACCCGCAGCGCTGGGCGCGAAAGAGCGACCGTGACGAGGCGTTCTCGTGAAGATCGGACATGTCCGGGACAAGTCCGATTTGCCAAAGCGAAGCCGCCCCAAGCCTCGGAAGCGCGGGGCGCTCCCTTTAGGGTCGCTGGTTGTCCGTCCGAACTTCGGCGACGGGGAAGGTTGAGATTCACGATGGCGAACTGGACTCCGGCGCGGCGGCAACGTGCGTCCGAGAGGGCGAAGGCCCGATGGGAACGGACTACCCCGGCCGTTCGCGAGGAATGGCAGGAACGGTCGCGTGACGCGTTCGCCGAGAAGTACCCCGAACGTGTCGCGCTCAGTGAGCGAACGCGTGCGGCTATCGCGTCCGGTGAGCTCGTGCCAGAGGCGTGCGACGAGTGCGGCGGCGAAGGTCAACCGCTCTACGACTGGGTAGAGCTGGTCGTCGTGGGCTGGCGCTGCTACCCGTGCCGGAAGCCCGTCGCATGACCGCGTTCCCGAAGCGCCAGCAGACAGGGCGTGAGCGTCCCGCTCCGGTGAAGCGCGGTGGGCTGCGGAAGCGGTCGGTCAAGATGGAGGATCGGCTGACGGACGAGTACGCGGAGGCGCGCCGGGTGTACCTGATGACGCACCGCGAGTGCGAGATCAAGGTCCGCGGGCTGTGCACCCGGTGGTCGAAGGAGATCCAGCACAAGGCTGGGCGGACGGGTGCGGCGCTCACGGACCCGGAGAAC
>JANLHE010000232.1 GCA_024653875.1 Acidobacteriota bacterium | reverse complement strand
CCTTGTACGGGCAGTTGTTCGAGCAGTACCGCGTGCCGACGCAGCGGTTGTAGACCATGTCGTTCAGGCCTTCCGCGCTGTGGACGGTGGCGGCCACGGGGCAAACCACTTCGCAGGGCGCGTTTTCACACTGCTGGCACGGCAGCGGCTGATGGTACGTGCCGCTCGGCGACGCGGGGTCGCCCTCGAAGTAGGTGTCGACCCGAATCCAGTGCATCTCGCGGCTGCGCTTGATCTGCTCCTTGCCGACGACCGGGATGTTGTTCTCGGAGACGCACGCCGCCACGCAGACGCCGCAGCCGGTGCACGCGTTGAGGTCGATGGCCATGCCCCACTTGTTGCCGTTGTATTCGTGCTTCGGATACAGCGTCAGATCGTCGGCCGGCTTGTGGCCCATGTGCGCGACGATCGAGGGGTCGGCCTGGAACTCCGCGGCGTTGACGACGCGCACGGGATTGCGGCCTTCCATGGCGAAGTGGCTCTGGGTGGACGCCAGCACGTGGGTGTCCCCCGTGCGGACCAGCGACGCGCCGCCGTCGAACCAGGGCGCCGCGGCGGTGCGAATCACGAACGGATTCGCGCCGATGTTGGAACCCACGCGGCCGGCTTTCCGCCGGCCGTACCCGAAGTGCACCGCGATCACGCCATCGGCCGTGCCAGGCATGACCCACACCGGCATCTTCACCGTGCGGCCGCCGTACGTGATCTCAATCACGTCTTCGTTCTTGAGGTGATATTCCTGCGCGGTGGTGAAGCTGAGGTACGCCGCGTTGTCCCACGTGAGCTTGGAGAGCGGCTTCGGCAGCTCCTGCAACCAGCCGTTGTTGGCGTAGCGGCCGTCGAGGACGTTCGGGTCGGGGCGGAAGACGACTTCGAGGCCCTCGGCCGAGACCGCCGGCGCGTCGAACGCGTCGTTCATTGGCGGCGCCGCCGCGGCCGGCAGCGTGGCGCCCTCGCGCAGCAGCGAGGTGCTGGCGATAAAGCCGTCGTGCAGCGTCGACCGAATGAACGCGTCGGCGGATCCAAACGCCGCGCCGTTCTTGTCGGTGAAGCCTCCGGTGGCGAAGGCGCGCGTCCAGTGGTCCTTGACCAGCTCCGCCGGCGTGCGGCCCGGGGCGCCGTTGAGCGCGGCGAGCAGTTCGATTGCCTGACGGCCGTCGTACATCGGCGCGATCAGCGGCTGTTGCAGCGTGACCGTGCCGTCAAACGCGCGGGCATCGCCCCACGACTCGAGGAAGTGCGCCTCGGGCACATGCCAGTCGCACAACTCGGCCGTCTCGTCGTAATAGAGGCCCAGGTGCATGCGCGTGCCCACCTTGGCCAGCGCCTCGGTGAAGCCCAGGTCGGCCGGCGCCGTGAACACGGGGTTGCCGCCGAGCACGAGCAGCACGTCCACCTTGCCGGCGTTCATGTCGGTCACGAGCGCCGCGAGGGACGCGGCGCCATCGGCCGGCGTCGCCACGATCGGCGCGGTGTACACGACGGTGGAGCCGACGTTGCCGAGCGATTCGTTCATCGCGCGCGCGAGCGCGTGCACCGCCGCCGGCTGGTGCGGCCCGGCGATCACGATCGAGCGGCCGCGCCGCGCGAGCAGATCCTGCGCCATGACCGGCAGCATCTTCTGCACGGTGGCGTTCAGCGTGCCTGCGGCCGGGGCGGTCACGCCGACGGCTGCCGCCAGCGCGGCGGCCACGCCGTGCACTTCGCGCGCCTTCACGGCGGCGCGGTGCTCGGCTTTGGCGCCGGTGATCGTCGCCACCGGTTCAATGGCATACAACCGGTTCTGCTGGTCAGCCGGCGTGCCGATGCGCCGCCGCGACGAGAAGTCCTTGGTGTATCGCACCGCGGAGGGGCCGAAGCCGAGGAAGTCCGCGTCGAGCGCCACCACGATGTCGGCGTTCTTGAAGTTGTAGAGAGGTGTCGCGGAAACCGCGCCGCCTTGCACGGTGCCGTACACCGCGTCCCACTGATGCCACCTGGCCTGCGGCAGCGCCGCGAGGACCATCTGCATCTGCTCCACCAGCGACGGCGAGGTCAGCGGTTCGGTGAGAATGCGCAGGCCCGCGCCGGCCAACGCCTTCTGCGTGGTCACCACCGACTGCAGCGCCGTGGTGAAACCCGCCCACGTCTTGGTGTCGCCGCGGTACCGGAGCGAGCGCGAGCGATCCGGATCGTACAGGCCCAACACCGCGGCCTGGCCGAACACATCCGTCGCGCCGAGGCTGGCCGGGTGCTCGGGGTTGCCCTCGAGCTTGGTCGGACGGCCCAGGTGATTCTCCGCAAGCAGCGGCATGCCCACGCCGCCCTCGGTCATGGACGTGGCGAAGAAGATTGGCCGGCCCGGAATCACTTCCTCGGGCTGGCGCACGTACGGGACGAGCTTCTCCGGAGGCTGGCGGGTGCACGCGCTGACGCCGGCCAGCGCGAGGGACGCGCCCATCAGCTTCAGGAACTGGCGCCGGCCGGCCGGGTCCGTGAACTCCGACGCCTGCGAGGGAAACTCGCGCGCCACGAAGTCCTGGAATTCGTCGGTGTTGGCAAGTTCGTCAAGGCTGCGCCAGTACGCGGGACCATCGGGGGTTGTGGGACTGGCAAGACGTGAGCGGATATCTTCGAACGTCATCGGTGGCACACCGAGCAACTGGTCATGTGTTCGATCCCTGGGACCTGGTATTCCTTCTTCAGCGCCAACCCCAATTCCAGCTGGTTCGCCGGGGCCTCGTAGGCCATGTTGAACACTTCCGATCGCGGCCGCAGGAACTTCTCGGGCGCGCGATGGCAGGCAAGGCACCATTCCATCTGCATGGACGTGGCCTGATACATCAGCGGCATCTTGTCCACGGGACCGTGACATGTCGCACAGCCCACGCCCTGTTTCACGTGGATTTGATGGTTGAAATAGACAAAGTCCGGCAGATCGTTGACCCTGATCCAGGTCAGGGGCTTGTCGTCGCGGAAGCTGGCGCGCACCGGCTCGAGCAGCGGGGCATTCGTCCAAATCTGCGCGTGACAGTTGATGCACGTCTTGGTCGGCGGAATCCCGGCGAACGAGGACTTCTCCACCGTCGTATGGCAATAGCGGCAGTCGAGTCCGATTCCGCCCACATGGTGGGCGTGGCTGAACTGGATCGGCTGCTCCACGAATTCGTTCTGCTTGGTCACCCAGGATGACCGCATCAGCGTGAACACAATCCAGCCAACAAACAGGACCAGGGTCAGCACGCCGAAGAGCGTCGAGCGCACGGCGGCATTGGCGCTTTTTGGAAAAATCTGGCTCATAGCAGGCTACAAAAA
>JANLHE010000488.1 GCA_024653875.1 Acidobacteriota bacterium | reverse complement strand
GGCGCCACCTTCTTCGTGCCGCACGCCGGCAAACCGCCGGCCAGTCGACCGGTCGCGCCAGGCGCTGTCACGCGCGTCATGCACACACCGGTCGGCACGGTGACGACCCGAGCGGACTTCCGGCTGCCGGACGATGCCTTCGACGGGTTGATTCGGGAAGCGGCGGAACGGTACGGGCTCGCGCCGGCGTTGATCCGCGCGGTGATTCAGACCGAGTCCGCGTTCGATCCGCTCGCCGAGTCGAGGGCCGGCGCGCGCGGCCTCATGCAGCTGATGCCGGCACTCGCGACAGAGCTCGGCGTCGCGGATGCGTTCGACCCGCGCAAGAACATCATGGCGGGCACGCGGTATCTCAGCGGCCTGCTGGCCGATCACCACGACAATCTCGAACTGGCGCTCGCCAGCTATAACGCCGGCCCCGCCACCGTGGAGCGGTATCAGGGCGTGCCACCCTACAGGGAAACGCGACGGTACGTGAGGACGATTACGCGCCTCCTCGCCGGCCTGCCCTTGGCATAAGATGCTGCCCATGCGCGCAGGATGGAAGGCCCTCGGTTCACTCGCAATCGTGTGTGTCGCCACGCTGGTGTCGGCCCAGGCGCCGCCGGTGACCTGGCCGCAGTTCCGCGGACCACAGGCCAGCGGCGTCGCGGACGGTCAGGCGCTGCCGGAGGCATGGTCGGCCACGACCAGGACACACATCCGTTGGACCACCGCGATCCCCGGCCTGTCCCACGGCAGCCCCATCATCTGGGGCGACACGATCTTCGTGACCTCGGCCGTCAGCCAGGATCCCAACGCCACGTTCAAGCCCGGTCTGTACGGCGACGGCGACGCATCCGCCGATCGCAGCGTCCACAAGTGGATGCTGTACGCCATCGATCGGGTGAGCGGGCGCATCAGGTGGGAGCGCGTGGCGTATGAGGGCGTGCCGAAACAGAAGCGCCACGTGAAGTCCACGTACGCGAGCGCGACGCCGGCCACCGACGGCCGCATCGTGGTCGCGTTTTTCGGATCGCACGGACTCCACGCCTTCGACATGAACGGCACGCGGTTGTGGGAGCGCGACCTCGGCCGCCTTGACGTCGGCGCCTACGATCTCCCCGAATACGAGTGGGGCACCGCCAGTTCGCCAATCATCGACGGCAACCGCGTGATCGTCCAGGCCGACCAACAGCAGGGCTCGTTCCTCGTCGCCGTGGACGCCGCCACCGGCAAGGACGTCTGGAAGACGATGCGCGAGGAGTTGCCGTCGTGGGGCACGCCCACGATCTACCGGCCGTCGCGGCCGGGAGGGCGCGCGGAACTCGTCACCAACGCGTCGAACTACGTGCGCGGGTACGACCCGGCCACCGGGAAGGAACTGTGGCGCCTCGGCGGCAGCTCGAAGATCACTGCGCCCACGCCCATCTTCACCAACGATCTGATCATCGTCGCCAGCGGACGCGCACCCGAGCGGCCCATCTTCGCGATTCGCCCCGGCGCCAGCGGCGACATCACCGCGGGCTCGGAGGCAGGCGCGAAGTTTCTTGCGTGGTCCAAGACGGGGCGCGGCTCGTACATGCCCACGCCGCTGATCTACGGCGGCCGGCTGTACGTCCTGTCGAACGCCGGCCTGCTCGACGCCTATGACCTCGCCACGGGCGCCGAGGTGTATCGGCAGCGGCTGAATCACCAGGGAAGCGGCTTCAGCGCGTCGCCGGTGGCGGCCGATGGACGGCTCTACCTCTCAAGTGAAGACGGCGACGTCTTTGTGGTCAGGGCGGGACCCGAGTTTGCCATCCTCGCGACAAACCCGATGGGCGAGCCGCTGATGGCCACGCCCGCGCTGGGCGGCGGCACGATGTACGTGCGCGGCCAGCACCACCTGTTCGCGGTGGGAAAATAAGCCGCACTGCGCACTCCGCACTGAGTCCTAGATCTTGCAGGTCACGCCAGTGCCACCGACCCCGCAATAGCCGTTCGGGTTTTTGTCGAGGTACTGCTGGTGATACTCCTCGGCCAGGTAATACGGTGGCGCGTCCGCGATGTGCGTCGTGACCGCCGGGTAGCCGTGCTCTTTCAGCCGGGCCGCGTACGACGCGCGCGACGCCTCCGCGGCGGCGCGCTGCGCCGGTGAGTAGGTGAAGATCACGGACCGATATTGCGTGCCCACGTCGTTACCCTGCCGGTCGCCCTGCGTGGGATCGTGGTTCTCCCAGAAGACGCGCAGCAGTTCCTCGTACGTCACCACGGCAGGGTCAAACACGACCCGCACCACCTCCGCGTGGCCGGTGGCACCGGTGCAGACCTGCTGATACGTCGGATTCTGCCGCGTCCCTCCCGCGTAGCCAACCGACGTCGTGAACACGCCGGGCACCTGCCAGAATTTCCGCTCCACGCCCCAGAAGCAGCCCATGCCGAACACGGCCTCTTCATGACCAGGAGTGCCAGGCGCGACGGCCGCCTCAATCGGGGTTTTCAAGACCGTGTGAATCACTTCGACTCCTTCGGGGTGAACCTGAGTGCCGCGCCGTTCATGCAATACCGCTCGCCGGTGGGGCGCGGGCCGTCGGGAAACACGTGGCCAAGGTGCCCGCCGCAATTGGCGCACGTCACCTCGGTCCGCACCATGCCGTGGCTCTCGTCCACGGCGGTGGCCACGGCCTGCTCCACGGGCGCGTAGAAACTCGGCCAGCCCGATCCGCTCTCGTATTTTGTCTCCGACGAGAACAGCGGGTGGCCGCACCCGGCGCAAGAGAACTTCCCGTCGCGCTTTTCGTGGTTGAGCGGGCTCGTGCCGGCGCGCTCGGTGCCGTGGCACCGCAAGACCTGATACTGCTCCGGGGGCAATTCGGCCCGCCACTCCTCGTCCGTCTTCTTCACTGGGGTCATCGTTGGAATAGGATGCCATCGAACCGGGTGCTGTTTCACCAGTAGAATCTGCGGCATGGCCCGTCCTGTCGTCGCCGCGCTCCTGATCCTGCTGGTCGGCATCGTCCTCTACGTCTCCTGGCCCGGGCGCCAGGCTCCGGCGATCGGACCGGGTATTCCCCAGGCCCTGGCCGACGACCGGGCGGCCCGGATTACCGGCCTGACCTACGAGGTCTCGTTCGACATCCCTGCCGCGCGCACCGAACCCATCCACGGCACCGTCACCGCCACCTTCACGCTGAGCGACGTCAAGGCGCCCCTCGCGTTTGACTTCACGCAGCCGCCCGAGAAGTTCCTCGGCGCCCGGGTGAACGGCGACGTGACCGAGGTCGTGGCCAGGGACGGTCACCTGATCTTCCCCGCCGGCCAGTTGTTGCCGGGACGCGAGAACGAGATCACGATCGACTTCATCGCCGGCGATGAGGCGCTCAATCGGCAGGACGAATTCCTGTACACGCTCTTCGTGCCGGCGCGCGCGTCGATCGCCATGCCGGTCTTCGACCAGCCGAACCTGAAAGCGCGCTGGGTGCTGGCGCTCAAGATCCCCCCGGCCTGGAACGCGGTCGCCAACGGCGCGGAAACAGGGCGCATTCGCGCCAACGACCGCACGGAACTGATCTTCGCCAGGACGGAGCCGTTGCCCACGTACCTCTTCGGGTTCGCGGCCGGCCAGTTCACCGTGGAGACCGGTGAACGCAACGGACGCCGGTTCCGGATGTTCCATCGGGAGACCGACGCGGCCAAGGTCGCGAAGAACCGCGACGCGATCTTCGACCTGCACGCCACCGCCATCCGGTGGCTGGAGGACTACACGACGCTGCCGTACGCCTTCGGCAAGTTCGACTTCGTCGCGATTCCGTCCTTCCAGTTCGGCGGCATGGAGCACGCCGGCGCGGTCTTCTACAACGCGTCCTCGCTGTTCCTGGACGACACCGCCACGCAGAATCAGCGACTCGGCCGCGCCAGCCTGATCGCGCACGAAACCGCGCACATGTGGTTCGGCGATCTGGTGACGATGCGCTGGTTCAACGATGTGTGGATGAAGGAGGTCTTCGCCAACTTCATGGCGGCGAAGATCGTGAACCCGTCGTTCCCGGGGGTGAACCACGACCTGCGGTTCCTGTATTCGCATTACCCGGCGGCCTACGACGTGGACCGCACGCCCGGCGCCAATCCCATCCGGCAGCCGCTCTCGAACCTGAACGAAGCGGGCTCGCTCTACGGCGCCATCATCTACCAGAAGGCCCCTATCGTCATGCGGCAGCTGGAACTGCTGCTGGGCGCCGACCAGTTCCGCGACGGACTGCGCGACTACCTGAGGCGGTACGCCATGGCCAACGCGACGTGGCCGGACCTCATCCAGATTCTGGATGCGCGCACACCGGCCGACCTCGCGGCATGGAGCCGCGCGTGGGTGGAGGAACGCGGGCGCCCGCGTGTGCGCGTCGACGTGACGCCAGCGGCGGCGGGCGGCGTGGACGTCACCCTGCAGGGCGACGATCCAATGGGCCGGCCCCTCACGTGGCCGCAGGCCCTGCACGTCGTCCTCGGGAGCGGCGCGCGCGCCGTCGGCGTGGACGTCACTCTGGGTGACAACGGACGTGCCTCGTTTTCTCACACGTCGAGCGACCTTCCCGCCGGGGTGCTGTGGGTGCTGCCCACGGGCGGCGGCCTGGGCTACGGCGACTTCGTGCTCCCCGACGGGATGGTGGACGCGCTCGCCACGGACCTTCCCGCGATCGCGGATCCGCTGACACGCGGAGCCGCCATGGTGACGTTGTGGGAGTCCATGCTTGAAGGCCGCATGGCTCCCGCCCGCCTGCGGGGCGCGTTGATGGCGGCGCTGCCACTCGAAAAGGACGAACTGAACATCACGCGGCAGATGGGCTTGCTGCAGTCCCTCTTCTGGCGGTTCTCCAGCGCGGACGATCGCGCGGCTGCCTCGGTGCCTCTGGAAGCCCTGCTGACGAGCGGCCTCGCGCGCGCCACCACCACCAGCTTGAAGAGCACCTGGTTCAACGCCATCAGGAACACGGCGACCACGCCCGGGACGATTGCCTGGCTGCGGCGCGTGTGGGACCGGGGGGAGAAGGTCCCGGGCCTGACGCTCTCCGAGAACGACGAGACCGACCTCGCGATGGAGCTCGCGCTCAGGGGCGTGGACGACGCCGAGGGGCTACTGGACGCACAGGCGGCCCGCATCCTGAATCCCGATCGCAAGGCGCGGTTCGCATTCGTGCGACCGTCGGTCTCGGGCAGCGCGGCCACGCGGGAGGCGCTGTTCAACCAGTTCAAGGACGTGGCAAATCGGCGGCGGGAGGCGTGGGTGCTCGAGGCGATGGGGTACCTGCATCACCCGCTTCGCGCGGACCAATCGCGCCACCTGGTGGTGCCGGCGCTGCAGATGGTCCGGGAGATTCGGGACACTGGCGACATCTTCTTCCCGAAGCGTTGGGCCGACGCCACGCTGGGCGGCCATCGGTCACAGGACACCGCCGCCGACGTGCGCGCGTACCTGGACAGCCTGCCGGCCGACTACCCGGAACGCCTGCGCTGGGTGCTGCTGGCGTCGGCGGATCCCCTGTTCCGGGCCGCGCGCTGACCATGCGGCCGGTTGATCTCGCCCCTGTCGGCCCGGACGAACAGAACAGCTCCCCGCTGGATCTGTTCCTCATCTTCGTCGGCGCCAACATCGTGGCGACCACGCTGCAAGTCGGCGCGAGCCTTCCAGCGTCGTTCACGGCCCGGGTGGCGTTCGCCACCATTGCCGCCGGCGCCGTTGGTGGAGCCCTGCTGACCGGGGTGCTGGCACCGGTGGGATCGCGCCTGCGGGTGCCGTCCATCGTGGCGACACGCGCGGCATTGGGGACATCCGGGGCGCAGGCGCTGGCGCTGCTGCTGTTCGTGACGAACTTCGCGTGGATCGCGCTCAACAACGTGATCGCGGCGTCGATCACGACCGGGGTCACAGGCGTCGGCACGACAGGCGCGTGGAGCGCCGGCCTCGGGCTGGCGGCCACGGCCGTGGTGCTGGGCGGCCCGCGTGCCGCCGCCATCGTGGATCGCGTGGCCGTCCCGCTCCTGCTCCTGTCGGGAGCCGTCTTTACCGTCGCGGTGATGCGGGCCCCCGCGCCCGCGTGGCCGGCCGGGCCGGTGCCCGCCGGGGACATCGCCCGCGGCCTCGACATCGTGATCGGCTATCAGGCGTCCTGGCTCCTGATGTTCGCGGATTACCCGCGATTCGTGCGCTCCTCGCGCGCGGCCGGCTGGGCGGTCTTCCTGGGCCTGGGCCTCACCGCGCTCTGGTTCATGCCGCTGGGGTTTGTCGCGTCGGCGATTGCGGGGTCGTCGGACCCCGGCGACATGGTGACCGCGCTCGACCTCGGCGCCTGGGGCGCGATGCTGGTCGTGCTGGCCGCATTGACGACGAACTTCGTGAACATCTACATGTCGGCGCTGGCGCTCAAGAGCCTGCGTCCGGGCCTGGGCGGACCGGCCGGCGTCTGGATCATCGGCGGCATCGGCGCCGCGCTCGGACTGTTCTCGCTTGGCTGGCTCGAACGGTTCGCATCATTCACGCTTGTGCTGGGAGCGTTGCTGGTGCCGATCGGGGGCCTGCTGCTCGCGCATTTCTTCGTGCTGCGAACCCCGACGCATGTCCCCGACCTCTACGCACCCACCTCGCTTCGCCACGGGTGGTCCGGGCCGGGCCTGGCCGCGTGGATCGCCGGCGCCGTGGTCTTTCAGCTCAGCGGACACATCGGTGCCACGCTGCCGAGCCTGGTCACCACCATGGTGGTGTACGTCATCCTCGCCAGGCGATCAGTGTCGGCGTCGCACTAGCGTCTTCAGCGTCACGGATTCGTACGTCGTGCGCACCAGTTCATCGACCTCGTGGAACAGCCACTGGACACTGCAGGCGGACGCGGCCGGACACGGTTCACCGGGGCGATCGTGCAGCCCGCAGACACCGGCGGGCCGGTGGCGTTCGAAGGCGTTAATCACCTCGAGCACGGTGATCTTCGAGGCGGGCCTGGCCAGGCGGTACCCGCCGCCGATGCCGCGCGTGCCCACGGCCAGCCCGGCGCGCACGAGCTGCTGGAACACCTTCGC
>JANLHE010000487.1 GCA_024653875.1 Acidobacteriota bacterium | reverse complement strand
TACAGTAGACAGGTTTGACCTGCCTCCTGGGTCCCCATCGTCCAGAGGCCTAGGACGTGGCCCTTTCAAGGCCAAGACCCGGGTTCGAATCCCGGTGGGGACGCCATTTTGTCTATCGACGCGATCGACCTGCACGACTCCGTTCTTGACCACATCCAGACGGACGTCGTTCGCCTCCATCCTGAACAGACCGTTGGCCACGCCCTCGAGGCGCTCCGCGCGCGCGCGGCGTCGCTGGAGATCGTCTACGTGTACGTCGTCGACGAGGGCGGGCGGTTGCTGGGCGTGGTGCCCACGCGCGCCTTGCTGGCGTCGCAGCCGGAACGTCCGCTCCGCGAGATCGTGCAGGAAGACGTCGTCGCGATTCCCGACTGGGCGACCGTGCTCGTCGCGGCGGAGTATTTCGTCACCCAGCGGTTCCTCGCGTTCCCGGTGGTGTCCGCCGATGGCGTGCTGGCCGGGCAGGTGGATGTCTCGGTCTTCACCGATGAAGTGGTCGGCCACGCCAAGCGATCGTTCGACGACATCTTTCAGATCATCGGCGTCCATGCCACGCAGGGCCGGACGGTGTGGCTCGGGTTCCGCGATCGCTTTCCGTGGCTGCTGACGAACATGGCCGGCGGGATGTTGTGCGCGCTGCTGGCCAGCCAGTACGAAGCGCTGCTGGACGCGGCGGTCGTGCTGGCGCTGTTTGTCCCGATGGTGCTGGCGCTGGCCGAAAGCGTGAGCATGCAGTCGGTGACGCTGACCCTGCAGGGCCTGCACAGCAGCGGCATCACGTGGGCGCTGCTCGGACCGGCGCTGCGCCGCGAGCTCGGCGTGGCGGCCCTGCTCGGCCTGTCGTCGGGCGCGCTGGTCGGCGGTGTCGCCTGGGCGTGGAAGGGAAGTCCCGTGCTGGCGCTGGCCGTGGGCGGCGCGATCGCGGCCTCGATGGTGACGGCGGCCGTGCTCGGGCTGGTCCTGCCCACGCTGTTGCACGCGGCCCGGCGGGACGCCAAGATCGCCGCCGGTCCGATCGTGCTGGCCACCGCGGATTTGTGCACGCTGCTGATCTACTTCAATCTGGCCGCGGTCTTCGTGTAAGGTCTCTGCGTCATGAAGATTGAACCATTCCTCCTTGAACGCTGGATGACGCGGCACGAGACCCACGTCAAATTCGACATCGCCGAAAGCGGCATCCTGCCGCTCTCCACGCACGACTTGCTGCAATTCGAACCCGACGACGCGCGCGCGGCCACGCTGGAGTCGCTCCTGCACCTGCCGCTCGGGTACAGCGAGGCGTGCGGGACGCTGGCCTTGCGGAGCGCGCTGGCCGCGACGTACGGCAACGTGTCGCCGGACCAGATCCTGGTCACGACCGGCGCCATCGAAGCGAACTTCCTGTTGTTCAACGTGCTGCTGGACGCGGGCGACCATGTCATCGCGCCGTACCCGGCCTATCAACAGCTGTACAGCGTGCCGCGCGCCATCGGCTGCGACGTGTCGTTGTGGCACGTGGGGCCCGAGACCGGCTATCGCTACGACGTGGACGCGCTTGAGCGGCTCGTCACGCCGAAGACCAAACTGATTGTCGTGAACACGCCGCACAACCCGACCGGCGCGATGTTGTCACCGGCGGATGCGGCGCGCGTCTACGCGCTGGCCGAGTCGGTGGGGGCGTGGGTCCTGGGTGACGAGGCCTACCGGTGGCTGAGCGTGCCCGATGGCGATCCGTTCGCGCCGCCGGTCGTCGAGATGGGCGCGCGCGGGATCAGCGTGGGCACATTGTCCAAGCCGTACGGCTTGCCGGGCTTGCGCATCGGCTGGATGGCCGGCCCCCCCGATGTCATCCGGCGCTGCTGGGGGATGCGGGACTACATCACGCTGAGTCCCGGCAAACTCAGCGACGCGCTGGCGTGCCTCGCCCTCCGGCATCACGACCGCATCGTCGCGCGCAACCACGAGATCATCGTCGCCAATCTGGCGGCGGCATCGCGGTGGATTGCGGAGTGGCGCGGCGTCCTCTCCTGGACGCCGCCGCGCGGCGGCCTGCTCGCCCTGCTGAAATACGACCTGCCCGTGGATTCGCTGACGCTGGCCGACGCGCTGGCCACCGAACACAGCGTGATGCTGGCGCCCGGCTCGGCGTTCGGGTACGAGCATCACCTGCGCCTGGGCATCGGGCAACGGCCGGACATCTTCGCGGCGGGACTGGCGGAAGCAAGTCGCGCGCTGGACGCGTGGCGCACGCCCCGCAGGTAGGACCGGACCTTCAGGTCCGCTAAACGGCAGTCGTACGGAGGCCCCGGGCTTCAGCCCGGGGCGTGCGGCACGGGCTAAAGCCCGTGCCCTCCATCGACAGAGATCTGGAACGCGCTCTAACGCCGGCGCAACCAGGCCTGCGTGGTGGCGCCGATCACCGCGCCGCCAAAGAAGAACATCATGTCCGCGTCGGCCGTCAGACCCCCACGGTCAAACAGGGCGGCCATCGCCAGCGCCCAGAAGCCGCCGGCGGCGGCCGACAACACGGCATCGATTACAGTCTGTTCCGTCGTGCGGCGACAGCGGTGGCGGGACGTCAGGTGTCCGCCACACTTGGGACACGTGGCCATCAACCACGCAGTTTACGTTGAATTGGTGGGCCGCGCTGGGATCGAACCAGCGACCCTCTGGTTAAAAGCCAGGTGCTCTACCACTGAGCTAGCGGCCCGCCCGAACGGTGATTGTATCGAACTTTCAGAGGATTCCCATGCCCAGGGCCGAGAGCGCGAGTTCGGTCCCGAGCGCGGCGGTCTGATTCTGCGAATCCAGGATCGGGTTGATCTCGACCAGATCGAGCGCCGTCATCCGGCCCGAGTCCGCGATCATCTCCATCACCATGTGCGCCTCGCGATAGTCCAGGCCGCCTTTGACCGGCGTGCCCACGCCGGGGGCGATCGACGGGTCGCACACGTCAAGGTCGAACGAGACGTGCAGGCCGATGGTGCCGGTGGTGGCGATCTTCAGCGCGCGCTTCATCACCACCGCGATGCCGTGGCGATCGATGTCCTTCATCGTGAAGACGTGGACCTTCGCCGCGCGGATCTGCGACTTTTCCGCCTCGTCCAGGTTCCGGATGCCGATGAGCACCACGTGCTCGGCTTTCACCTTGGGCGCGCGACGGCCCAAGCGCGCCAACTCGGCGGGTTCGGTGCCGACCAGCGCCGCCAGCGGCATGCCGTGCACGTTGCCCGACGAGGTGGTGGCCGGCGTGTTCATGTCGCCGTGCGCGTCGATCCACAACACGCCGAGGTCGCCGCCGTGTTCGGCGGCGAAGTCGGCCGACGCGCCCACCGATCCCGCGGCCAGCGAATGGTCACCGCCAATCACGATGGGGAGCGCGCCCTCCGAGAGGGACTGCCAGGTCTGCTGATACACGCGCGTGCAGACCCTGGCGATGTCCTTGATGTAGCGCTTGGTCGGATCGCGCGTCACCTGCGTTTCCGGGATCGGGGTGATCAAGTCGCCCTTGTCGCTGACCACGCAGCCCATCGCGGCGAGGCGCTCGCCCAGGCCCGCGATGCGCACGGCCGACGGGCCCATGTCCACGCCGCGGCGTCCGCCGCCCAGGTCGAGTGGCACGCCGATGATGTGGACCGCCCGGTTCCTGATGCTCATCGCTGTTTGTACGTCAGGGACATGCCCTCGCCCGAGGGCGCGATGATCGACGACCAGGCGCCGGGCGCGGCCGCGATCGCGTCGAGGAAGTCGCCCATATCGCTGCGCTTGTTCACGACGTTGTGGGCGAGAAACACGCCGCCCGGGTCAAGCCTGGGGAACGTCATGTCAAAAAAACGCTTGTAGTCCTGCTTCCACGCATCCAGGAAGATCATGTCGAAGGTGCCGTCGAGCTTCGGGACCTCCGCGAAGGCATCGCCGTGGATGACCTGCACGATGTCCGAGAGCCCCGCGCGCGCGATGTTGGCGGCGGCCTCCTGCGCGCGCACGGGATCGTATTCGATGGAGATGAGCCGGCCGCCGGTCTGCCGCAGGCCCTGGCCGATCCAGATGCCGGAGTAGCCGCTGGCGCCACCAATCTCCAGCGCCCGCCTGGTGCCGCGCGTGGCGACCAGCACGCGAAGGAAGCGGCCGTCCTCTTCGGAGATCGCCAGCTGGCCCTGGTCCTTGTCCTTGATCTCCTGCAGCAGCGCGGTCTCCTGCGGCGCGGAGCGGGCCGGCGCGGGAGGCTCCGGCGGCGGGGCGCCGCAGCGCGATGCGCCGAGGCCGATCAGGGCCAGGGCCGCAAGGCCGGGCGCCAGCAGACGCCGACGAGACTGGAACATCATTCGTGGAACTCCGGCGAATCAGCTGGCGCGGGCCAGCAGGGACTGGGCGAGGGCGCTCAGGTCGTCCATCCACAACGGTTTGTACCGAACGGTGGCGCCAAGCGACCGCATCTCGGCCAGGACGGGCTCGTTCAGGAAGTAGTCGCCGGTCACGATGGCGACCGGCACCTCGCGCAGGCGTCCGTCGCGCCGCAGCAGCCGCAGAAAGTCGAGGCCGCTGACCACGGGCATCCGCATGTCAAGAATCAGCGCGTCCGGCACTTCGTCCGAGGTGGCCGCGAGCGCCGAATCCACGCTCTGGACGGTGGTCACCCGGTACCCGGACAAGGTCAGCATCCGCGCAAACGTCTCGCCGACCACCTGGTCGTCATCGACGATGAGGATGTGGGCCACCCCGAGATTCTACAGGTTTCCGGGCCGATGCGCCCTGACTAGTGCTACGATACGTACGCTCTTATCCCCCTGCCGGGCGGGCACTTGGCTCGTTCTGGCATGCGACCTAATTGATGGCGGAGGCCGCGTGTCGCCAATTTATATTCGTCCCGCACGTGAACAGGCTGAACACGACCGGTTGATCCGGTTCCTTCAGTCGAAGTACGCAAAGAAGTTCGAGGTCGTCGTCAACGTGGGCGACGAGCAGACGGCGCCTGTCAAACTGGGCGCGAAGACGTTCTTTCCTGACCTGGTCCTGCTGGCCGGGGCGGATCGGAAGATCTCCGGCCTCATCGAAATCGAGACGGGGGAGTCCACCAACAATCTGGAAGCGCTGGCGCAATGGCAGCACTTTGGCCGTGCCCGGGTGCCGTTCCACCTGTACGTGCCGGTGCTGATGGTGGATGCCGCGCGACGGTTCTGCGCGGCGCACAAGGTCAGCGTGAGTGAGATCTGGACCTACCGGTCGCTGTTTGAGGGCTTCGACCTGGTGCGGGAGTTCCACGACCCGTCGGCGGTCGCGAACGCGCCGAAGGGGATCTCGGTGACCGCCAAGTTGTTGCCGCCGGTGGTGCCGGTCAAGGTCGAGAGGGAATCCGAGCGGGACATCAAGGCTGAAATGCTCGCGGCGGTGGAACTGGCCGCGCGCGCGCTCCGCGCGTCGTCGCGGATGTCGGCGTCGGCCCGCGCGTCGGCGACCAAGGCTGCGGCGGCCCGTGCGGCGGCGGGCAAGGCCGTGGCCGCAGCGGCCCCGGCGGCCCCCGCGCCGGTCGCCCCG
>JANLHE010000446.1 GCA_024653875.1 Acidobacteriota bacterium | reverse complement strand
GATCCCACCGAACGCAGCCTGGGCAGCCTGCCGCGCCTCTACCAGAAGTACATCGGGCACGACAACAACCGCGACTTCTTCGCGTCCACGCAGCCCGAGACCGAAAACATGAACCGCGTGCTCTACCACGAGTGGTTTCCCCAGATTCTCTACAACCATCACCAGAGCGGCCCGGCCGGCACGATCTTGTGGTCGCCGCCGCTGCGCGATCCCTTCAACTACAACCAGGATCCGTTGCTGGTGCTGGGGCTGCAGACGGTGGGACTGGCGCTGCACACGCGGCTGGCCGCCGAAGGCAAGCCGGGCGCGACGATGCGATCTGGCGGGCCGTATGACGGGTGGTGGAACGGCGGCATCCGGAACACGGCGGCGTTTCACAACACCATCGCGATCCTCACCGAGATGATCGGCAGCCCCACGCCGATGCGCGTGCCGTTGGTGATGGAGCGGCAACTGCCGTCGAGCGACCTGACGTTTCCGGTGCCGCCGCAGGAATGGCGCTTCCGCCAGTCCATCGACTACTCGGTGGCGTGCAACCGCGGCATCCTCGACGTGGCGTCGCGCATGAAGGAGAACTTCCTGTTCAACCGCTATGTGATGGGCAGGAACTCCATCACGCGCGGCAGCCAGGATTCGTGGACGCCGCGTCCGCACCGGTATGCCGACGTGGTGCGCGAGGTCACGGGTGGCCGTGGCGGCGGGACGCCGCAACGCGATGCCGAGTTGTGGGCGGCGTTGCGCAAGCCCGAGTATCGCGACCCGCGCGGGTACATCCTGTCGTCGGCCCAGAAGGACTTTCCCACGGCGATCACGTTCGTCAACGCGCTGCGTGAAGTGGGTATCAAGGTGCACCGGGCGACCGCGGCGTTTGCGGCGGCCGGCAAGACCTATCCGGCCGGGTCGCTGGTGGTGATGACCAACCAGGCGTTCAGGCCGCACGTGCTCGACATGTTCGAGCCGCAGGATCACCCCGACAACATCCCGTACCCCGGCGCGCCGCCGACGCCGCCGTACGACCACGCCGGATGGACGCTGGCGTTCCAGATGGGCATTGAGTTCGATCGCATGCTGAATGGGTTCAGCGGTCCCTTCGACGAGGTGACCGACTGGAACATCGCCATGCCGCGCGGCACGATGCCCGCGCCGGCAAGCGCCGGATATCTGCTGAGCCGCGACGTGCTGAATACGTTTGCCGCCGTGAATCAACTGGTGGCCAAGGGCGGCGCCGGCGTCTCGGTGACGACCGCGCCCATGACCGTCGAGGGCCAGGTGTTCCCGGCCGGGACCTTCCACGTCGCCGAGAGTCGCCGCGCCGACCTGCCTGAGATTCTGGGGCCGCTCGGCGTCCAGGCCGTGCCGCTCGGCCAGCGCGCCAGTGGACTGGCGCCGGTTCGCGCGCCGCGGGTCGGCCTGTGGGATCAGTATGGCGGGTCCATGCCGGCGGGCTGGACGCGTTGGATCCTCGAGCAGTCGAGTTTCGCATTCACGCGTGTCTTCGCGCCTCGCCTGGACGCGGGCAACCTCAACGCGGACTTCGACGTGCTCGTCTTCGTCACGGGCGCCATCCCGGGACCGGGCGGCGGGGGCCG
>JANLHE010000437.1 GCA_024653875.1 Acidobacteriota bacterium | reverse complement strand
GACGTCGCTGCAGCCGCCCGTGGCCGACTCGCCAGCCGTGCTGGCGATGGCGCGCCGTTCACAACTGGAGGGACGAGTGATGGCAATTCTCGAGAACGGCGTGAATCGGAAGGGCGTATCGCAGGCCGGGATCCTGGCCGCGATGCTGGTGATGGTGCTGGTGTGGCCGTTGGCGGCGGCGCGGCCGGCCCTGCCGCCGCAGGAACAGCAGCCGGTGCGCGTGGGCAGCGGCATCCAGCCGCCGATGAAGGTCAAGGATGTGCGCCCGGCGTATCCGCCGGCGGCGATGGCGGAGGGGCGGCAGGGCATCGCGATCATTGAAGCGGTGATCGGCACCGACGGAACGGTCAGGGACGCGACGATCATCAGGTCCATCGGCGACGACCTGGACCGCGCGGCACTCGATGCCGTGTATCAGTGGGTGTTCAGACCGACAACGCTCAACGGCCAGCCGGTGCCGGTGATCATGACGGTGACCGTGAACTTCAGACTGGCCGACGACGGTCAGATCCCGCCGCCGCCCCCACCCCCGCCGGTGCCGCCGCCGGCCGGCGACGTGCCGCCCCCGCCGCCTCCCCCTGATCCGCCGCTGCCGCCGGTGACGTGGTCACCGGGCGATGCGCCGCTGCGCATCGGTGGTCAGATCAAGGAGCCGAAGAAGATCAAGGACGTGCGGCCGGTCTATCCGCCGGAGGCCCAGGACGCCCGCGTGACCGGCATCGTCATTCTCGAAATCTTGATTGATGAGGAGGGTATGGTGAGCGAGGCGCGGGTGATTCGTCCTGTCGCCCTGCTCGATGAGGCGGCGCGTGATGCCGTGCTGCAGTGGCAGTTCATGCCGACCCTCATCAACGGCCAGCCGGTGCCGGTCATCATGACGGTGACCGTCAACTTCACGCTGGGAGCCCCGCGCTAGCGATCCGCCGCCAGTTGTCCACATCCCGCGGCGATATCAATCCCGCGGCGTTGCCGCACGGTGCTGGGTAAGCCGTACTCGGCGAGGATGGCCTGGAACGCTCTCGCGGCTTTGATGTGCGTGGGCGTGCCGTCGTAGCCGGCGGTCGGATTAAGCGGGATCAGGTTGACGTGCGCGCGCTGGGTGCGCAGCAAGGCGCCCAGCGCGTGCGCGTCTTCCGCGCAATCGTTCGTCCCGTCGATGAGCGTCCACTCGTAAAAAATGTGCCGGTCCATCCTGTCGCAGTAGTACCGGCACGCATCCATCAGGTCGCCCAGGGGCCACGTGCGAGCCACCGGCACGATTGCCGCGCGGGTCTCCTGCGTGGCCCCGTGCAGGGAGACCGCCAGGCTCAGCGGCTGGCGTTCATCGGCCAGGCGAATGATGCCGGGGATCACGCCAACCGTGCTGAGCGTCAGACGCGACGGGCTGAGCGCGAGGCCGGCCGTGTCGCACAGGATCTGCGCGGCGGCGATGGTGGCGTCGTAGTTGTGCAGCGGCTCGCCCATGCCCATCAGCACGACGTTGCGGAGTGCGGAGTGCGGGGTGCGCGGTGCGGAGTGGGCCGCGCGGGCGACGTGCAGCACCTGCGCGACGATTTCCGCCGTGGTCAGGTGCCGCTCGAATCCCATCTGCCCGGTGGCGCAGAACACGCAGCCCATCGCGCACCCGGCCTGTGTGCTGACACACGCCGTCACGCGGCCGGCGTAGCGCATCAGCACCGTCTCGACCTGCCGGCCGTCGTCCAGGCCCAGCAGGAACTTGCGCGTGAATCCGTCGCTGGACACGGTCTCGCGCACCACCGGCAGCCACGCGAGCGCGGTCCCGGCGCGCAGCCGGTCGATCAGGCCTCCGGGCAGTCCGGTGATGCGGTCCACATCGTCGCGTCCGTGCGCGTGGACGTGCCGCCAGACCCGCTGGGCATGCACCGGCTTGAATCCCCACAGCCGGATGAGGTCGGAGAGCGCGGCTCGCGACAGGCCCAACAGGTGTGGGTGCGCGACGGTCATCGTCGCCGGCCCGCGAGTTGCGGCTGCCAGTGGTGCGTCCGGTGTTCGGCGATGCGATCGGAACGGGAGAACAGTTTGACCAGCACCACGCCGGCCACGAAGCCGCCGATGTGCGCCCAGAACGCCACGCCGCCGGACTTGGGGTCAAGGGCGCTGCCGAAGCCGCCGAGCAGCTGCAGGCCCGCCCAGTACAGCAGCATCACCCACGCCGGGAACGCCACGGATCGGACGAAGAACCCGAAGATGATCATCGTGAACACCCGCACGCGCGGATACAACACGAGGTAGGCGCCCATCACGCCGCTGATCGCGCCCGACGCGCCCACCATCGGGATGATGGACGAGGGGTCGGCAAACGCCTGGGCCAGGGCGGCGGCCACGCCGCAGAGCAGGTAAAAGGCGATGAAGCGCGGCCGCGTCATCGAGTCTTCGATGTTGTTGCCGAAGAGCCAGAGGAACCACATGTTGCCAAGCAGGTGCATCCACCCGCCGTGCAGGAACATGGAGGTGAGGATGTGCGAGTATGCCGGGCCCGGGTCGGTGACGCACAGCAGGCCGTCGGCGATGGGAAACGAGGCGCCCGCCGGGACCGAGCCCAGCAGTTCGGCCGGAATCAGGCCAAGGTTGCACACCGAACTCACGACGGCCAGTTCGGCGCCGGCGCCCTGGACCAATACCCAGACCGCCACGCACGCCGCGATCAGCAGGAAGGTGACGATGGGCGTCCGCTGGGTCTCGTTGTCGTCGTGGTAGGGAAACACGGGGACCTCCGGAGGATTATGGCGTAGAATGCCGCCTCACAATCCTCAGGGAGGGGCTATGGCGTCCAATCGTTTCGTGCTGGCGGCACTGGCCGGCGGTGTCGTGAACTTCGTGGTCGGCTTCGTGCTGTACGGTGTTCTCTTGTCGGGTTTCTTCGCGGCCAACCAGGGCTCGGCCGTCGGGGCGATCAAGGAGGTGCCTGACCTGGTGCACCTGGCGCTCGGCCAGCTGGTGCTGGGCCTGTTCCTGGCCGTGGTCATCGACAAGTGGGCGCGCGTGGGGGGCCTGGCGGCCGGCATGAAAATCGGCGCCATCTCAGGGCTGCTGATCGCGCTGGGCTGGGACCTGACCATGTTCGGCGTGAGCAATGTGTCCAACATCACGGCCACGCTGGTGGATCCGCTGGTCTTCATGGTGCAGCTGGGGTGCGCCGGGGCCGCGACCGGCGCCGTGCTCGGACCGCGCACGTAGCGCGTCCGCGGTTTCCAATGGGCGGCCGGGTCTTCAAACCCGGCCGCCTGTTTACTCAGCAGCGTCAGGCCGCCCCCGTCTCCGGGATTCGAGAAAGGCGATATCGTCGGCATCGCCGGGGACTGCGCGCGCTGCCGCGGCCGTCCGCTTCAGTCGCAGCAGGTCGTCCTCCGACGCCATCAGCAGTGACTGTCCGCGAATCGTGAGGTGCGTCGCGTGCGCCACGAGGTCGGCCGCCGGGACGGGAAAGTCGAAGAGCAGATCGATGCGAAGCCCCGTGCTCACACTGAAGAACGAGGCGCTGGCTGGTGTGTCGAGACGAAGTCTGATCGACGCGACGCGGCGATTGGCAAGCGTCGCGGTCACGTTGCCGCCCTCGTCGAGGCGTGAGACAAGCTCCAGGCCGTGGCCGTAGAACACATCGACGACCGAGTCGAGACGGTTCCCCGGATCGGCGACGACGAAGTCGAAATCGCGCGTGACACGCCGGGACCCAAGTACGACCAACGCCATGCCACCGACGAGTACCGGCTCGAAGCCGAAGCCCCGCAATTCCTGGGTGATCTTCGCGACGATGCGGAGGTGATCAGCCGGTTCAGCCATTCGCTGCCACCCTACGTCGGCCGGTAGATCCCCGGCAGTCGGGCGCGGCATGTGCGCAGCCGCTTCACGGGTGGGGCCGGCCGCAGTTCCCGGACGACCGCCAGGTACTGGAAGTTGTCCGCGATCCGGCGGGCGGCTTGCAGAGACTCGCGACGCGCATGGCCGCCCATTGCGGCGATGCGCGACTTGTCCGCAGGCGCGAGCCGCCGGGCCCGCGACAGGCCTCCCCGGCGTCCCAATGCGCGCGCGAGGGCAGAGGGCTTCATGGCCTGATTATACTTGGCGCTAAGCATCTTTGCCAGCGGGGATGCCGGCCACTGTCAGTAACTGCAACCCCGGCGCGTCAGTCGTGGCTCAACCGCAGGTGCTGGAATGTCACACCCGTCTCTTCGTCGCGGCCGGCTTTGCGGACGACGAGCGTGGTGTTGAGCGGCTGCGCGCCGGTGTAGAACGGCGTGTTCGGTTCGCCGCCCGGTGTCGGCGAGGTCGTCAGGTAGATATCCTGCACGACGCCTGCGTCGATGAGTTGGGTGGTCAGTGTCCGGCCGCCAGTGCACGACACCCGGGTGATGCCGTGGCCGGCGCGCAGCGTCTTCAGGCCCGCGACGACATCTGACTGCTGACCACCGCTCAACACCCGAATCCATGGGCGTTGTTCGAGGTGTCGCTCCAGGCTCCGCGCTCCAGTGTCGTTCGTCAGAATGAAGACCCGCAGATCGGGAACGTTAAAGAGCAACGCAGACTCCACGTCCAGATCACCGCTGCGTGTGGCCACCACCTGTGCCGGATACCGCTCGAGCCCAAGGGCAGTGCGAAGCGCGACCAATTCAGGACGCCAGATGGCCATGACCATCTGCTCGCCGCGAATTGTCGAGGCACCGGTGAGGATCGCGTGGGCGTGGACGCTCGAGAGACCTTCATAAATCAGGTGTTTGTCGGTCAGCCCCCCGCCCAGCTCCATCGGATTCTGCGCACCGGTATTGCCGTCTGCGGACTGAACAAAGACGGTGTTCACTGCTGGCAGCGCGGGATCTGACGCGTCGGACTCGAAGAAGGGACCGTCGAAGCGATCACTCGTCCACCGGTTGGCGATTGGCCGAAGACCAAGGGCGTCACCGTGAGACTCAGTCGTGAGATACCCCGGGATGTGTGCGGTCACCGCGGCGGTTGTCTTACGGGCGACGAAGGCAGAGAAGCGCTGTGCCCATTCCACAAGACTGACCATACC
>JANLHE010000214.1 GCA_024653875.1 Acidobacteriota bacterium | reverse complement strand
AGTTTGCGTCCGACGGGACGGGCCTCACGCAGCAGTGGCTGCTGCCGATCAGCGCACCGGATCTGGTGCGCGGCAAGGCCATTGGCGGCGGCGTGCTGTTCGTGCTGGCGATGCTGGTCTCGTGCGTGGCCGTGGGTCTCGCGATCGGGGCTGGTACGCTGCTGGCCTGGGTGATGATGGCTGCGGGTGGACTGGCGATCTACATCACGATTACGCCCGCGGCGGCACTGCTGTCCGCCTGGCTGCCGGTCCAGGCCGACCTCAGTAAACCAGGTTCGGGCGGCAATCCGCACACGGCCTCGGCGCTGCTGGGGATGCTGCTGGTGCTCGTGGCCGCCGTGCCCGTCGCGATCATCGCGATGCCCGGCCTGCTCCCGGTTCCCGCACCCGCCGGATCCCTGATGGTGATGCTGGTCTGGCTGGCGGTGGTCACGGCGATCGCGTGGCCGCTGCTGGGGGTGGCCGCCCGCGCGGTCACCGCGCGCCGGGAGAACCTGTTCCTGACAATCGCGAAATGAGCCGAACGACCTCTGAGGTAATTACCTCAGAGGTCGTTCTCCATTGCCCCGGCTCATCCCACGAACTTGTACCCGAGCCCGTGCACGGTCAGCACGTACTGGGGGTTGCGTGAGTTGGGTTCGATCTTCTGGCGGAGCCAGGCGACGTGGACGTCCACGGTGCGCGTGGACGGCATGGAGTGGTAGCCCCAGACTTCGTTGAGCAACTCGTCGCGCGTGAGCGTGGCCTCGCGGTGTTCGATGAAGTACTTCAGCAGCAGGAACTCGCGCGCTGACAGATCGAGCTCCACGCCGTCCTTCAGCACCTGCGCCTTCCGGAAGTCCACGCTGATGTTGCCGAAGTGGTACGGCGCGGTGCCGCTGTGCGCGGCGGACGCGCGGCGGAGCTGCACCTCGACGCGGGCGGTCAGCTCGAGCATGTCGAAGGGCTTCGTCAGATAGTCGTCGGCGCCGAGTTTGAGGCCCAGCACCTTGTCGACGACCTGGCCTCGCGCGGTGAGCATGATGATGGGCGTGGTGATGCCGCGCTGCCGCAGGTCGCGGCACACGTCGAACCCGTTGGCGCCAGGCAACATCACGTCGAGCAGGATGACGTCCCAGGGTTCGCGGGTGGCGCGCTCGAGGCCGGAGAGGCCGTCGGAGGCGGCGCCCACGTCGTACCCTTCGCTCGTGAGCCGATCGGTCAAGGTCAAGACCAGGCCGGGCTCGTCTTCGATGAGCAGGACTCGTCGTGCGCGGGGCATCACCGCCATCAAAGGCCCGCCTCGTCAGCCGCGACCGGTAACTGCAACGTGAAGGTGGTGCCGTGTTCCGAGGTCGCGGTGACCGCCACGCGTCCGCCATGCGCCTCCGCGATCCGCTGCACCAGGCTCAAGCCGAGGCCGTTGCCCTGGATCTGCTGGTCGAGCGCCTGCCGGCCCCGATAGAACGGCTCGAAGATGTGGGGAAGGTCCCCCGCGGGGATGCCGCGTCCGCGATCCGACACCGCGATGTGCACCTCATCGCGCCCCTCGTGCTGCTGTCGCGTCACGCTGATTCCCACCCACCGGCCGTCTCGGCCGTGTTTGAGCGCGTTCGTCAGGAGGTTACTGACCGCGCGCCGCAGCGCGTCTTCATCGCCTAGCACCAGGGGCACGTCACCTGCCGCGGTGACGTCCGCCTGTGCCTGTGCCTGTGCCTGTGCCGAGGTGATCAGATCACCCGCCGAGTGCACCACATCCTGGACCAGTGACACGGTGTCCACGTGTTTGAGCGCCAGGGCCCGCCGCTGGCCCGACAGGCCCGCGAACTCAAGCACTTCCTCCACCATGTCGGTCAGACGCCGCCCCTCGTTTTCAATGAGGTCGCCGTACCGCTTGGCCTTCGCCGGGTCGTCCACGACACCTGCCGCCAGATTCTGCGCCGCGGAGCGGATTACGGCCAGCGGCGTGCGAAGTTCGTGCGAGACCGTCGCCACAAAATCCATCTGCTGCGCGGCCAGCCGCTCCGAACGGCGGGCGTTCACCACGATCAATCCGACGCCGAACGCGAGGACGGAGAGGATGCTGAAGCTGATGAGCACGTTGCGGCGCCGCGCCTGCGCGACGGCCGCGTCAAGGGACCCGGCCCCATGGCGCAGGGCGATGTGCCACCCGCCAAGTGCCGTGAACATGGCCGGCTCGGCGGTCTTTGAGCCCGCGCTCCGGTTCTGCATCACGATGGACACGTTCCCGGTTCCTGGCTGCGGGGTTCGCGCGGCCACGGTCGCGCTCTCGACGGTGCGCCGAACCGTGGTGGTATTGAACTGCCACGACATGACCTGGCCTTCGGTGAAGGCCTGCGCGGCCAGTTCCAGATGGGGCGTGGAGAAGAACCCGGCCAT
>JANLHE010000428.1 GCA_024653875.1 Acidobacteriota bacterium | reverse complement strand
GTGGCGTACACCTCCCACCCCTGGGTGGGCGCGTCGGCTTCCTTGAACAGCCACGCGTGGGTCCAGGCGAATCGAATCGACCCGTTGATGCCGTGGATGATCTCGAACTGTCCGCCGTGCGAGTTCGCCAGGGTCGCCTGATACTGCATGCTGACGCCATCGTCCCAGATCAGATCCAGGGCGATGGTATCGGCCACGGTGCGGCCATCCTTGTGCGCGCGCACGCCGCCGCGCCCGATGACGCGCGCGGGATACGACCCGCGACACCAGCTCGCCACGTCGATCTGCTGCGCCCCGGCTTCCCCCGCGAGACCGGTGGACACGGCCGCGTCCAGGCGCCAGTTCGCCTGGCCGTCGGATTCGCCGTCACCGGCAGGAAATCGCCACGATGTCTTGCGGTGCCACTGCCCGAACATCGACACCGTGTCGCGCAATTCCGATCGCGCCAGCGGTTGCGCGCGTTGGTACGTGGGATTCGAGCGGCCCTGGAACCCGGCGTGGCACACCGTCTTCGCGGACGCGGCCGCCGCGGCCATGGCCTGGCAGTCCTCCACCGTGGACGCGATCGGCGACTCGCAGAACACGTGCCGGCCCGCCGCGATGACGTCTTCGACAATCGCGCGGTGCAGATGCGTGGGCGTGGCGACGATGATCGCGGTGATGTCGGGGCGTTTGTCGAGCAGCGCGCGATGGTCCTCGAACACCTCGGCGCCCGTGGCGCGCGCCTGCGCCGACGCAAGCCTCGACGCCGACCGATCGCACAGCGCCGCCACCTCCACCTGCGGGACCTTGGCCAGTTCGGCGAGCATGGCGCGGCCCTGCCGGCCCGTGCCAATCAGGGCAACCTTGATGGACCGGGCCGGCGCCTGCAGCCGCGGCAGCAGGAGCGCCGGGTGCGGAAGCAACGCCAGCCCGCTGAGCGCCCCCATCGTTTGCGTGATAAACGTGCGGCGGTCGTGTGGGCGTCGTGGCATGTCAGGAATCACTCCGGAGGAATCGCGCGTCGTAGCCGAGTGGAAACGTCGACGGCACGCTGCCGAGCACCACGAGCGCCGTGGACCACGCGTCGGCCAGGCGCGCGGACGGACCGGAGACCAGGACCCGGCGCCTGGGGTGCCTGCGCGGCGGGCATCCCGTGCCTGTGCGCCGCGGATCGCGGATGTGCCGGCCGCCGGGCGCCTCGGGCTGGCTGCCGTCATCGGACAGCGAGAACGCGGCGTCCATCAGCTCCAGCACGTCGTCTCCGACCCGCACGCGCCATGGGCGGCCATCAGGATCGTAGCCGAGTCCCAGGCCGCTGCTGGAACCGCCCTGCAGAAACGCGCGCGTCACGCCGTGCAGCCGCAAACTCCGCGCGGCGCAGTCGAGGGCGTGTCCCTTGCCGATGGCCCCCATGTCCAGGGCCGGCCCCGCGCACCTGAAGCGCACCGTGCGTGTCGCGGCATCGACGAGCAGATCGCGCCCGCGCCCGCGCGCGACATCGAACGCACCGCCCGAGTCGCGCCACACCGACACGGCATCCTGCATGAGCGTCCAGAGATCGCCGTCAAGCAGCGCGGCCTCGTCCGCCGCCGTCCGATTGACGTGCGAGAGCCAACTGTCCGCCGAGAACCGGGTCAACCGCCGGTGCCACTCTTCGATTTCGGCGATGGCCAGTTCGCCCGCCGCGCGCAGGTGTGTCGGCGTGGCGTCCACGCCGCGGACCACCAGCGCCACTTCAAACCGTGTGCCCATGGCCGCGGTGGCCAGGCGCAGGACCGCGTCGGGCATCGTTCAGAGGCGCTTGACCTTCCCCGACCTCGGGTCGTAGCCGAACGCGCCGCCCTCCCAGAAGGACCGCTGCGCGAGATCCACGATCACCATCACCTTGGTACCCAGTTCCACGTCGCTGCGCGGGGCCTGGCGCGTGCGGATGCAGTCGATCCAGTGGCGCCGCAACGCTTCCTGCGAGTCCAGCACGGGACCGGGCGGCGGCGGCACCTCGCGCTCCTCGATTTCGTCGGCCCAGATGCGCTCGGGGCGAATCACGGCATTGCGGCCGCCCACGAACAGGTTGGCCTTGTGGCCGCGAATGACGCGCTCGACGCCCAGTTCGTTACAGGTGGACCCGGCAATCATCATCGAGTGGTCGTGCTCGAACTCCACGTTGATGTTGATCTGATCCGGATTCTCCATGGCCTTGTCGATGTAGTGACCGCCGGTGGCTACGACCTTGACCGGCCAGCCGACGTCGCCCAGCGCCTTGAGCGTCGGGGTGACGTGGTGCACCAGCAGATCGCCGATGATGCCGGACGAGTACTTCTTGTACCGGCGCCACCGCGCGTAGATCTCCGGACTCCACCGTGCCTTCCCGAGGGGCTTGCACCACCGCTCCCAGTCCAGGGTCTCGCCGGGGATCCACTTGGGGTCCATCGCGTAGTAGTTCCACTCGCCCGTCTTGGAGTTCCGGCAGTAGCTGGTCTGACTCCACACCGGTTTGCCGATCGCGCCGTCCTTGACCAGCTGCTCGGCGGCGATGTAACTGGGCGTCATCACGTACTGGGTGCCGACCATGACGATGGCTGACGGATTCGCCCTGACGACCTTTCTCAAACGCAGCGCGTCCTTGAGGTTGATGGTCATCGGCTTTTCGACGTAGACATCCTTGCCGGCCTTGATCGCGTCCTCCGCCAGCCTCGCGTGCCAGTGTTCGGGCGACGCGATCAACACGCCGTGGATGTCCGGCCGGGCCAGCAACTGCTCGTGATACCTGTAGGTGGGCACGTCGCCGCCCTGCGCCTTGTCCACGCGCGCCTTGGCATTCTGCACGCGCGGATCGCACACATCACAGAGCGCCGCAAGGCGGATGGACTTCGACTCCGCCGCGAACTTCGCGAGCGCGTCGGCATGTCCCGTGCCCATGCCGCCCGTGCCGATGATGCCGATATTGACGACGGCGTCCGCGGCGAGCGGCGCGCGGGGCGCCGCTTGCGGAACCGGTTCCAGATCTTCACTCTCGGCGCCCAGCGCCGAGGGCAAGGCCGACGCCAGGGCCGCGGCGGCCGTGGCCTTCCTGAGAAAGTCGCGACGTGATTCCGATTTACTCATGATGTGACTCCACTGTGGCGCGCGTGAGCTCGTCACGCACGCGTTCGAGCAGCTGCTTCGTTTTAAGAATGCCTTCACGTTCAGGTATGTTCGATCCCTCGTACTCGATGCCCACCCACGAGTGGTACCCGGCGTCGAGCACGGTCTTCATCAGGCGGCGGTAGTCCTTGTTCGTGTCGTTGCCCGCCTCGTCGAAATCGTGGGTCTTGGCCGAGACGGCCTTGGCGAAGGGCATCAGGTCCGCCACGCCCTGATACCGATCGTATTCGTAGAAGTTGCCGAAGTCCGGCAGCGTGCCGCAGCGCGGATGTCCCACCATCTTCATGACCCCGGCCAGCCATTGCCCGTTCGACGACAGGCCGCCGTGGTTTTCCACCAC
>JANLHE010000418.1 GCA_024653875.1 Acidobacteriota bacterium | reverse complement strand
AGGACCTCGCGCGATGTTCGCGGCTGTGGTTCATCAACAGCCTGCGCGAGTGGGTGGACGTCAGATCGACGCGTACACCTGGTCCATGAGGCGCTGGTCCTCGATGGCCCGTTCCAGGCTCATTTCCGGCTGCCCGCCGCTGCGGATCGCGCGCACGAAGTCGCGATACATCGCCTGGTAGCCGCGGATGTCCCGGAAGCCTGGAAACAGCACCTTCGGGAACCAGTGCTTGCCGCGGACAAGCACGAAGATGCCGTTGGACTCGAACGTGATGATGCCCTCGCGCCCGAACAGCTTCGAGAACCGGAGCCCGCGCAGCAGCGACGGCACCTCGCGCGAGTAGTAGAGGGCGCCTGCCGCCCCGTTGTCGTACTTGAACGCGACGAGCATGCTCTTGAACCGCTTGTCGGGTCCCTCGAGGGACACGGGCGGCCGGTACCCGTGAATCGACGTGATCTTCGGCCCAAGGCTGCCCGCCATGTGCAGCCAGTGGATGCCTTCCTCGAAAAACGCGTCGCCGCCGGCCATCGTCTCGTCGTTCCGCCAGTCGTCGGCCGTCTTCGGGAGTTTGGCCAGCGTGGTGAAATGCCCGAACAGCATGTCCCCGATCACCTCGCGGGCCAGCAACTGCCGGAGCCGCACCGCGAGCGGCTTGTAGTGGTCGTTTTCGCCGACGATGACCACGCGCCCGGCGGCGTCCCGGGCGGCCAGCGCCGTTTCATAGTCCGCCATGGTCAGGAACGCCGGCTTTTCGACCACGACGTGTTTGCCGGCCGCCAGGGCCTCGAGGGTCAGCGGCAGGTGATAGCGGGGAGGGACGGCGATGACCACGGCGTCCACGGCGTCGCTGCGAATCGCGCTGCTGTAGTCCGGGTAGGCCGCCGCGCCCTGGAACATCCGCTTGAACTCCACGGCCTTGGCCATGTCCCGGCTGGCATAGCTGCACACAACGTCGCCCGCAAGCGATCGCAGGTTGCGGCTGTGCACCTTGGTGATGTACCCGCACCCCAGAAAGGCCAGGCGGACCGGATTTGGCACGAAGGTCATTCTACTGCGGCCCCGCTGTGCCCGCTGACTCTCAGTTCTGGACCGCGATGACGATCAACAGCGCGATGAGCGCGAGCAGGACGACGCCGGCGATCTTCCAGAAGCTCTTCGGGTAGCGTCCGGCGATCTCGCCGGTGTAGCCGTTGGCGACCACCTGGAACGTCCTGGCGTGATACGTGTACGTCAGGAGCCAGATGGGCAGCAGCAGATGCTTGAACGTCTGGTTCGAGTAACTCGGCTGGATGCGAAGGTTGCGGTGGGTGTCGCCCGGGACTTCTGCCGCGCAGAGATCTTCGAGCCGGTCGTGCATCTGCTCGAGCGACGCCGCGGCGGCCTCCTCCAGGTTGATCTGGTACCGCTCGACGACAAACCCCGAGAGGAAGGCCGTGTCATACGGCACCACCTCCTGCGTGGGGAACGGTTCGACCTGCCGCAGCAGCGACTGGTCGATCCCCTTGGTGGCCGGCACCGGTTCATCGTCAAAGAAGTGGTCGATCTCGCCGGAGGCCGGCACCCACCGCACGTGGCGGACCTGGCGGGTGCGGGTACGGCCCTGGCCGTCGCGATAGGTTTGGGTCGTGTAGTAGTAATGCCCGGCATCGGCCTGCCACGGGCAGTGCACCTGCGCGTCGAAGGTCCAGTACGGCACGTAGAGGCCGTGCAACTGATCGACCAGCGCCTTGTGCTTGAATGCGTTGGGCGCGAACCAGCGGCCCGCGTACCAGCGCTTCATGCGATCGCGGACGTCGCTGTGCGAGAGCTTGAACGGCAACACGCTCTGCGGGCGGATAGGGGACTGCAGTTCCTCGTAATCCACCAACGCGGGTGAGCCGCAGAAGTCGCAGTTCTTGCCGACCTTCTCCGGGTCGAACACCATGACGGCCTTGCAGCTCTGGCACTGCACGCTGCGGCGCGCGGTGTCCCAGCCGCGCTGCTCCGCGGGCAGGTCGCGCAGCATGGCGAGCAGGTCAAGCTCGGCAACGGCGCCGCCGGCCTTGTGTCCCTCGTACGGCGACTCGACGCCGCAAAACGGGCAGATCAGCATCTGCCTGGCGGGGTTCCACTCGGCCTGCGCGCCGCAGGCCGGACAGGCGTGTTTCTCCCTCGCCGCGATCTGGGCCGGCGGGTTCATTGCTTCAGGTACGTGTCAAGGGCCGCGCGGGTCACGCGATGGCTGCTGCCGATCTTCTTGGCCTTCAGCTCGCCGGTGCCGATGATCGCCATCACGTCGTCTTCGGAGACGCCGAGGACCTTCGCCACGTCGGCCGGCGCCAGCAGATCCGTCGCGGGCGCGGTGGTCCCGGCCGG
>JANLHE010000416.1 GCA_024653875.1 Acidobacteriota bacterium | reverse complement strand
CCGGCCGTGTTATACTCTCGGGTGGTCGTAACGGGAATGTAGTGGTAAGTGGGCCCGTGCCCACTTTTTGTGTTTTTAGGGCCCCTGTGAGTGACCCGTTGTGAGCATGTCCCGCGATTCCGCCGTTGAACGCGTCCGCGAGGCGGCCAGCCGCGTGGCCGCGAGCCACGGGCTGATGCTGTTCGACCTTCAGTTTCGCCGGGAGTCGATTGGCTGGGTCCTGCGCGTCAAGGTGGACCGTCCCTGGCAAGAATCGGACGGCCCGGATCGGCCGGATCGGGCGGTGGGCATCGAAGACTGCCGCCGCATGAGCCACGACCTGGGTACGTTACTCGACGTGGAAGACGACCTGGGGGCGGCGTTGGCGCAGACCTACACGCTCGAGGTCTCCTCCCCCGGCCTCGATCGGCCGTTGCGCGAGGAAGCGGACTACCGCCGCTTCATCGGGCGTCTCGCGAAGATCGTGACGTCGGAAGCGGTGGAGGGGCAAACGAGTTTCGCGGGCCGGCTCTCGGGGTTTGACGCAGGAGACATCCTCCTCACCGAAGGCCGGCGGGTTCATCGGGTGCCGTTCGGCAAAGTCCGCCGGGCGCGTCTGGAAGTTGAGTTCTGATTATGGCGAGTGAACTGCAGCAGATGATTGACGTGGTGGCGAAGGACAAGGGTATCGACCCGTCCATCGTCGTGAGTGCGATCGAGGACGCGTACCTCGCGGCCGCGCGCAAGGTCTTCAAGGACGACGACGACCTCAGGTCGCGGTTCAACATGGAAACCGGGCAGGTCGAGCTCTACGCGGTCAAGCAGATCGTGGAGACGGTGGCCGACCCGGCCAAGGAAATCGCGCTCACCGAGGCGCAGGCCGAGTACGGCGAAGAAGCCGAGACCGGCATGGAGATCGAGTTCCCGAAGGAAACCGAGAAACTCGGCCGCATTGCCGCGCAGACCGCCAAGCAGGTCATCGCGCAGCGGGTGCGCGAGGCCGAGCGCGAGAAAATTCACGGCGAGTTCAGCGAGCGCGTGGGCGAAGTGGTCAACGCGATGGTCAAGCGCTTCGAGAGCGGCGACCTGATCGTGGAAATCGGCCGCATCGAAGCGCAGATCCCCCGCAAGGAACAGTCGCGCGCGGAAAACTACGCGATCGGCGACCGCGTGCGCGCGGTCATCAAGGCCGTCACGCGCAACGCCAAGGGTCCACAGGTCGTGTTGTCGCGCACGGATCCGGCATTGCTCATCAAGCTGTTCGAGCAGGAAGTGCCGGAGATCTACGACGGCACGGTCATGATTCGCGGCTGCGTCCGCGAGGCCGGCGACCGCGCCAAGGTGGCGGTCTTCTCGCGCGAGCGCGACGTGGACCCGGTGGGCGCCTGCGTCGGCATGCGCGGCACCCGCGTGCAGGCCATCATCCGCGAACTGCGGGGCGAGAAGATTGACATCGTCGAGTGGTCGGAAGACCCGGTGGACTTCGTGACCAAGGCCCTGAGCCCGGCGCGGGTCCAGCGCGTGACCATTGTCGACGCCGACAACCACGTGATGGAGGTGCTGGTGGAAGATCGCCAGTTGTCGCTGGCCATCGGCAAGAAGGGCCAGAACGTGCGCCTCGCGGCGAAGCTGACCGGCTGGAAGATCGACATCAAGAGCGACGAAGACAAGAAGAAGGAAGTCGAGTTGCAGTTGGCCGGCCTGGAGTTCGGCGAGGCCGGCGAGGCCGCGGCCCCGCTCCTGCTGCCCGAGATTCATGACGAGGTCATCAGCCAGTTGACCGCCGCGGGTTACGCGACGGCGGCCCAGGTGCGTGACGCAGGCGCCGAGGCGCTCGGCGCGTTGCCGGGATTTGACGCCGACACGGTGGCGGCGGTGCTGGACGCGGCGACCAAGGTCGCGGCCGAGACGCCCGACGCGCCGGCAGAACCGGCAGAACCGGCAGAAGCCGTGGACGACGGTGAGGCGGTGGCGGAGCCGCCGGTCACCGAGTAACAATTCTCCGATGTCAGATTTTCGATTCGAGATGTACTGAGGTTCCTTTTGGCCACTGTCCGGATTTACAAGGTCGCTGAACTGCTGGGGTTGTCGAGCCCGGAAGCCATCGCGCTGCTCAAGAAAGAAACGGGCATCGAGGTGAAGAGCGCGTCGAGCTCCATCGAGGAGATCGTGGCGCGCCAGTTCGTCGAACGGCACGCGCGTGCACGCAAGATCACGCTGCCGGGCGGCGCGCTGTTCGCCGACACACCGGCGGCACCCGCGAAGAAGTCCGGCGGCAAGGGCAGCAAAGCCGCACCGGAGCCGCCGAAGCCGGCCGCGCCCGTGCTGCGCCCGCGCCTGGTCAAGACCATCAGGCCCGCGGCGGCCCCCGCCGATCACGACGAACACGTCGAGGACGCCGTCCCCGAAGCCGTCGAGGCTCCCGAGCCGCCCGTCGTGCGGCGGGTCGCGCCGTCATCGGGCCTCCGGGTCGAGGAGCCCGCCGCAACGCCGGCTCCGCCCCCCGCGGTCGAGGGGGCGGCCGCTCCAGCGCCGGTTGCCGCCGCAAGACCAGCGCCCGAGGAGGCACCGGCGGACGCTCCGGCCCCCGTTGCTCCGGCCGCGCCCGTGGCGGCCAAGCCTGCCGCACCGAAAACTGCGCCCACGGCGCCCCCGTTGCAGGCCCCGCTGCGTCCCGCGGGACGCATGGTGCCGCCCACGCGGCGCCTTCGCATCGAAGATCCCCTGACGGGCGAAGCGCCCGCCGCGCGCCCGATTCCGCAGCGTCCGGTGGTCCGGCCGCAAGTGGCGCCACCGGCGCCCACCCGCCCGGCCGCGCCGGGGATGGAACTGCGCCCCGGCGGCCCGATGGGTCGCCCGATCCCCGCTGGCCCGCGGCCGCCGCTTGGCGGTCCGCGCCCGTTGCCCTCGCAACCCGTGCGTCCGGGACTGCCGGCCGGCCCCGGTGGGCCGCGCCCGCCGTTCGGGCACCGCCCCGGCGGCTACCGCCCGTCGTACTCCGGCCCGCGCACGAAGGGTCCACGCCGTGATGACCGGCCCAGCATGCCGATGATGCAGGAGGCGCCGCCGCCCATCACCAAGCTCATCACGCTCGCCGAAGGCATGTCGGTGAAGGACCTGGCCGACAAGCTCGAGGTCAAAGCGAAGGACGTCATGAAGAAGCTGATGGACCATCGCATGATGATGACCATCAACTCCACGCTGGATGCCGAGACCGCGCAGATGGTGGCGCGCGACTTCGGCGCCGAGGTCCTCATCCGATCGTTCGAAGAGGAAGTCATCGACGTCGAGACGGAAACGTCCAAGCCCGAGGACATGGTGCAGCGCGCGCCGGTCGTCACCGTCATGGGTCACGTCGACCACGGCAAGACGACGCTCCTCGACAGCATCCGCACCACCAAGGTGGCGGAACGCGAAGCCGGCGGCATCACGCAGCACATCGGCGCCTACTCGGTGGACGTCAACGGCCGCCGCGTGGTGTTCCTCGATACGCCCGGTCACGCGGCGTTCACCATGATGCGCGCCCGCGGCGCCAAGGTCACCGACATCGTCGTCCTGGTGGTGGCCGCCGACGACGGCGTCATGCCGCAGACGAAGGAAGCCATCGACCACGCGAAGGCGGCCAACGTGCCGATCGTGGTGGCCGTGAACAAGATCGACGTCCCCGGAGCCAATCCGGAGCGTGTCAAGCGCGAGTTGTCGGAACTGGGACTGCAGCCCGAGGAATGGGGCGGCACCACCGTCACCGTGGAGGTCTCGGCCAAGCAGCGCACCAACCTGGACCAGCTGCTCGAGATGATCCTGCTGGTGGCGGATCTCGCCACGCTGAAGGCCAACCCCACGCGCATGGCGCAGGGCACCGTGCTGGAAGCCAAGCTCGACAAGGGTCGCGGCCCGGTGGCCACGGTCCTGGTGCAGGACGGCACGATCCACGAAGGCGACCTGTTCATCGCCGGCACCGTGGACGGCAAGGTCCGCGCGCTGTTCGACCACCTCGGCCGCAAGGTGAAGTCCGCGGGGCCGGCCACGCCGGTGGAAATCCTCGGGCTGTCCGCCCTGCCCTCGCCGGGCGACATCCTGCAGGTCATCGACGACCCGATCAAGGCGCGCCAGATCGTCACGTACCGGCAGACGCAGGCCAAGGCCAAGGCGCTCGGCTCGCGCGGTTCCCGCATGACGCTGGAATCGCTCCAGCAGCAGATGGCCGAGGGCCAGCTGAAGGAACTCGCGGTCATCATCAAGGCCGACGTGCAGGGCTCGGCCGAAGTGCTGGCCGACACGCTCGCGAAGCTCAGCGACGACCGCGTGAAGGTGCGCATCATCCACAGCGGCGTGGGCGCCATCAACGAGTCGGACGTGCTGCTGGCCAGCGCGTCAAAGGCCATCATCATCGGCTTCAACGTGAAGCCGGACCGCAACGCCGCGGAAGTGGCCGAGCGCGAAGAGGTCGAGATCCGGCATCACTCGATCATCTACAACGTCACCGACGAGATGAAGAAGGCCATGGTCGGCCTGCTCGAACCGACCTTGAAGGAAGCGCGCATCGGCGCGGCCAACGTGCAGCAGATCTTCAGCACGCCGAAGGCCGGCACCGTGGCCGGTTGCATGGTCACCGAAGGCCGCATCACCCGTTCGGGCGATGCCCAGGCCCGGCTCACGCGCGACGGCAAGGTGCTCTGGACCGGCCGGCTCAGCTCCCTCCGCCGCTTCAAGGACGACGTCAGTGAAGTGCGGCAGGGCATGGAGTGCGGCATCAGCCTCGACAAGTGCAACGACATCGAGGTGGGCGACATGATCGAGGTCTTCCACATCGAGAAAATCGCGCAGACCGTCTGATGGCGCAGGGTGCCCGTCCCGATCGCGTCGGCGAGCAGATCCGGCAGGAACTCAGCCAGATCCTGTCGCAGCAGGTGCAGGACCCCGGCATCGGCTTTCTCACGCTCACGCGGGTGAAGGTCACGCCGGATCTCCAGCTGGCGCGCGTGTTGTACACGGTGTTCGGCGACGAGAAGCAGCGCAAGGAAACGCAGAAGGCGCTCGAACGGGCCCTGCCCTACCTGCGCCGGCAGATCGGATCGCGCATCCGGCTCCGCCGCGTGCCCGACCTGCAGTTCTTCTACGACGAGTCGGTCGCGCACCAGGACCGCATCGAGAAGATCCTGCTGGACCTCAAGCACGAGCGCGAGGCCCAGACGGCTGACGCGCCAGCGACCAACCCAGAGCCGAACACCACTGCGGAGCCGACCAAGGAATGAGCTCGGCCGCCGCCATCGCCGCCGCCATCCTCCAGCACGACGCGTTTCTCCTGACCTCACACGCGCGGCCCGATGGCGACGCCATCGGATCCCAACTCGCCATGGCGTTTGCGCTCGACGCGCTGGGCAAACAGGTGCGCGTCATCAACAAGGACGCCCCGCCGGCCACCTTCGCGCCGTTCCCCGGCATCGATCGCATTCAGGTCCTGCCCGCGGCACCCGTGCTGTCCGGCCTGTCGCCGGACGCCGAAGCCACCATCGTCATGGAGTGCGGCGATCTGTCGCGGCCCGAGGTGGCGGGCCTGGAACGCCCCGCGATCATCAACATCGACCATCACGTCGGCAACACGATGTTCGGAACGGCCAACTGGTTTGATGGCACGGCGGCCGCCTGCACCGAGATGGTGGCCGACGTGATCGACGCCCTGGGCGTCGCATGGACGCCGGCGATTGCGACCCACCTCTACCTTGGCATCGCCACCGACACCGGCGGATTCCGTCACGGCCCCATCTCCGCGCGGACGTTCGAGATCTGCGCGCGCATCGCCGCGACCGGGGTGTCACCCGCCCAGTTGTCGCGCGAGATCTTCGACAGCTTCGGCGTGGGCCGCATCCGGCTCACCGGCGCCATCCTCGACGCGATGGAGCTGCACCACGGCAACCGCCTCGCGGTCCTCTACTACGACGATGACATCCTGGCGGCCTGCGGCGCCACGTCGGACGACACCGACGGCCTGGTGAATCTGCCGCTCGGCGCGAAGGACGTGCTGGCGGTGGCGCTCGTGCGCAAGCAGACCGACACGCAGTATCGCGTCAGCATGCGCTCGAAGGGCGCCGTGAACGTGCGCGCGGTCGCCGTGCAGCACGGCGGCGGCGGGCACGTCAACGCGTCGGCCTGCAGCGTCGCCGGGTCACGCGCAGCCGTCACTTCCGCCATCATCGACGCGCTCACCGCACAGGTCAGCGCCGCCGGCATTGTCACCGGCTAGTGGCCCGCCCGCTTGTCATTTGACCGCTGCCCGCGGTAGGGTGTCCGACAGTGGTTCCACGGATCCTGCGCGTCGCAGTGGCCGGCCTCATCGCCGGCTGGCTGCTTGCGCCTGCGACGCCCATCACCGTCGCGGCCGCTGCGGCGCCCCGTGTCAACCCGGCCCCTGCGTCGCTGGCGTGGCGGGCCCTCGCCCCGACGTTCAGTCTGCCGGATCGCGATCGCTTTCTGCAGGTGGCCCGGACCCTGCAAGTGGATGTCGACGCGGACGGCGACGCCGACGCGCTCGCCGCGACGCCCACGGGCGGCATCATCGTATGGACCAACGTTGGCGGCAACAGACTGGTGCGCCGGGCCGCGAAGCCCGTGACACCCGGCCGCGCGAGCCTGAGCCGCCGCGCCGCATCAAGATCCACGGTATCGACCGTTCACCAAGGCTCCTTTCGATGGGCGCTGCCGCCCGCCGACCGCATCCACATCACGACCACCGCTCACCGCGGGCGGGACCTGCGGTCCATCGGCGTCCCGCACCACGTCCACGACCGCCAGCCCGCCCCGCGCGGCCCTCCCCCACCCCTTCAGTAGCTCCTGACTGCCCGGGCGCGTGTGCGCCCGTGGTTGTGTGCGATCGGCCGGGCCGATCACGGCCGGATTGTCTCTTTCAGAACAGTGCTCCCTTGCGTGGTGTGTACGAATGCGAATCTTGATCCGACTCGTCGTCCTTGTCGCAGCGGTCGCAGTATCAGCTCTCGGTGGCTGGTCCGGCTGGCTGTACACGGCGGGGTACGTGTTCGCCGTGTTGCCGGGTTGCCTCCTGGGAGCACGGCTCTTCGGACGCGGTCATCCCGCGGCCTGGGTCAGCGGCGCTCTCGCCGGCTCTGGCCTGGCGGCGGTCGGACTCTGGCTGCTCCGGCCGCTCGGATGGTCTGGACTCGCCCTCTGGCTCGGATGCGGCGCGGTCTCCCTCGTGGTGGCCCTGCGGGTGCGGCGTCCGTTGGTACCACTGCCGTGCTGGCGTGCCTCGTCGTCGACGGCCCTCGCGTCTGTGCTGCTGGTGACCATGATTCTTGTCGCGGTGCCACTCGCCCGCGTCGGCGAGGTGGACGCCCAGGGGAACCAGCGGTACCGCGCGTACTTCACCGCTGACTTCGTGTGGCACCAGGCCTTGACGGCCGAACTGGCCCGCACCGAGGGCGCGCCGCGCAACCCGTACTTCGCCACGCGGCCGCTGGCCTACTACTGGGGATATTTCGTGCTGCCGGCCACCGTGGCGCGCCAGGTGCAGGCGGTGACCGGCGAGCCGGCGCCGATCGATCGCTACCTGAAAGTGAACGCCTTGTGGACCGCCCTGCTCTTCATGAGCGCGGCCTTCCTCGCGGCGTGGGTGATCACGCCGCAAGGGTGGGCCGCGGCCGTCGCGGTCCTGTTGACGCTGACGGCGGCCAGCGCCGAAGGCCTGTATGCGGCCGCGCGAACATGGCAGTTGGCCGAGTCGCTGGAGCCGCTTCGCGAGTTGAACGTGGACGCGGTCACCCACTGGTGGCTCGGCGGGCTCACCATTGACAGCCTCATCCGTGGCCTCTGGTACAACCCGCAGCACAGCGCGGCGTGTGCGCTTGGCCTGACGGCGCTCGTCGTCGCCATGCGCGCGCACCGTGTTCACGCTCCAGCGGCAACGGGCGTCTTGGCCGGCCTGTTGCTGGGGGCGGCACTCGTGATGAGTCCGTTTCCCGGCGGCGCGATGACCATCGTCTTCGCGGGCACGGTGGCGTGGCAGCTGCTGGCCGGTGCGATGCCATGGCGAAGCGCCGTGGTGCTGGGCGCGGCAGCCGTGGCTCCGGTGGTGGCCGCGTGGGGGTGGCTGGTTACCCAGGGCATGACCGCAGGCGCTGCGCACGCGATTTCATACGGACTCTCCACCAGCGCGGTCCACAACGTGGCGCCTGTACTCATGCTGGCCATCGGTCCGATCCTGTTGCTGGTTGGCGGTGGCGCGTGGATGGCCGCGCGCCGTGGGTGCATCACCCGCCTGGCCGGCGGCATTGTGGGTGTCGCCACCGCGCTACTGCTGTATTTCTTCGTCACGCTCGATCTCGAACCCATCTGGGTCGGCTGGCGATCGGGGCAGGTCCTGCAGGCCACGGCGCCGATCGTGATCGCCAGCGCGCTCGTGCACCTGCGCCGCGGCCTCGGGCGATGGGCGGTCGGAGCGGTGGTGGCCGCCTGGGCAGTCGTCGGCCTGCCGACGACTGTCATCGATGCGTACAACGCGCAGGACACCACCAACGAGTCATTCGGGCCGGGCTTTCACTGGACGGTCGTGGTGACACCGGGCGAGCAGGAGGCGTTCGCGTGGATCCAGCACGAAACCGAGCCTGACGCCGTCTTCCAGATGGCGCTGGGGCCACGCGGCCGCGAGACGTGGTCGCTCATCCCATCGTTTGCCCGGCGCCGCCTGGCGGCGGGTCTGCCGATTTCACTCCTGATGACCGATCGGGAGCGGGACGCCGCCATACGCGTCGATGACGTGTTCAGCCAGGACGAACCCGGGCGCGCCTGGGCCATCGCTCGTGCGTTCGGCATTCAGTACCTGTTCGTCGGCCGCGTCGAGCGCGAGGCCTTCCCGGACGCGCCGAACGTCCTCGCCGCCGGGCCTGACTTCTTCCATCCGGTGTTCTCGAACGCCGACGCAACCGTGTACGCGGTGACCTGCCGGATGCCCGCGCCATGCCGCTGAGCCCCTCGTCCGTCACCGTCGTGGGCGCCGGAGTGGCGGGACTGACACTGGCCAGTCAACTTGCCCCGCATCGGCCTGTGACCGTTGTCGAGGCGCTCGACACGGTTGGGGGCCTGGCCCGGAGCTGGCACTATGGCGACTTTCATTTCGACGTGGGTCCGCACCGCTTCCACACCGAGCAGCCGCGCGTGTCGGCGTTCATCAGGGAGGTGCTGGGCGACCACGCGCTTGAGATCCGGCGCAAGAGCGGCGTCCGGATGTTCGGGCGATTCCACGAATGGCCGCTGCGCCCGACCGTTCTGCTTTCGATGCCGCCGTCAATCATGATGCGGGCCGCGCGCGACCTGTTCTTCCGGTCGCATCTCGATGGCGAGAGCTTCGAGGCGGACATCGTCAACAAATACGGCCGGACGCTGTCGTCGATTTTCTTCGATCCCTATACGCGGAAGTTCCTGTTCCACTCACCGGCGGAACTGCATCGCGACTGGGCGCGTGCGGGCGTCAACAGGGCGGTCATCGATCAACGCGCCAGCGCCGACAGCCTGTGGGGACTCGTCAAGACCACGTTCCTCCCGAAACCTGTCGAAACCACCTTTCTGTATCCATCCGACGGTGTGGGCCGTTTTTCCGAGCGGCTCGCCGATCGAATTTGTGGCCACGGCGGACACATCGCGCTCGGACGCGCCGTGACTCGCATCGACGCGGAGGCGGACCGCATCACGGCGATCTGGACGGACGGCGAGCGGCAGGCGTGCCAGAACCTGATCTGGACCGGCACGCTCTCCGCCATCAACCGGCTGCTGGGAATCAGGGACGTCACGCTGCGCTACCTGTCCACGATTTTCTACAACATTGAACTGGACGCGCCGCTGCGTCACGACTATCAGTGGATCTACTACGGCGGCGACGAGATTTTCTCCCGCGTCTCGGCGCCGGCCGCGTTCTCACCCGCCACCGCGCCGGCCGGCAAGAGCGGCTTGTGCGTGGAGCTGACGTGTCTCGATGGAGATGAGCGGTGGCAGGATCCGGAACGGTACACGCAAGCCGTGGTGCGCGACCTGGTGCGAACGGGCACCATCGCGCGGGCGGAGGACGTGGCGCGGGTCCACATCGAACCGGTTCGCGACACGTACCCGATTTACACGCTCGACTATTTAGGTGAACTGCAGCGTAACTTCGCGCACCTGGCCCGGTACAAGAACCTGTTGCTGGCCGGGCGGTCGGCCCGGTTCTGGTACAACAACATGGACCACTCCATCGGCCAGGGCCTGACCATGGCCGACAAGATTCTCAAGGGCACGATGCTCAACGCGATTGACGACCGGGCGGAACGCGCGTTCTGGGACGCGCCCGCGGCGGACGCACTGGCCGTTGCGCATATGAACATTAATATATAGTAATATATCGTCTGCTAATGGCTGCCACTCCTCTCCAGTCCTTCAAGGCCCGGTTCTTTCGGGCCCTGGCCCACCCGGATCGCATCCGCATCCTGGAGACGCTCATCAAGGGAAACCGGTCCGTGCAGGAACTCCAGGAGGCGCTGGAACTGGAACAGCCCGTCGTGTCCCAGCAGCTCGCGGTCCTTCGCAACCAGGGCATCGTCACATCACAGAAGGAAGGCGTCTCGGTGCGGTACTCCCTGCGCGATCCTGCCATCGAGGAGCTGCTCGCCGTCGCGCGACGCATCTTCAACAATCATCTTGTGGATTCCGGGGGCATGCTCCGGGAACTCCAGCGCGAGTCCCGCCGGGGATAGGCCGTGACCCCACTCGACGTCGGGCACCTGTTCGCCACGGCCCTCGTATTCCGCCTCGGGGTCATTGCCGTCACCATGGCGCTCTGGCGGCACGAACGGTCGGCCAGGCTCGTCGGCTTTACCGGATCCGCGCTGGCCTCGATGATGACCGCCGTGCTCGCGATCGCCGTCCTCCGGACGGGCACGAGCGTGGAGGGTGTGCTGTTTCTCCACCCAGCGACGGGCTTTTCGCTCGGCTATGTGGTGGATGGCCTCTCGGCGTGGTTTCTTCTCATCCTCTCGGTGCTCGCTGTTCCCGTGGCCGTGTACAGCCTGGGCTACGTGGCCCACGCACCACTGAACCGCCGGTCCGTCTTCCTTGGCGTCGGGTTCAACCTCATGGTTGGCGCGGTCGAGGTCACGTTTGCCGCCGGCGACGTCCTCACCTTCCTCGGTGCCTGGGAGATGATGACCTTGAGCACGGCGGCACTGGTCGCCACGGAACACACGGCGCCGGCCAGCCGGCGCGCCGCGTATCTGTACCTGGCCATGTCCCATCTGGCCACGGGCGGCCTGATCGCTGGCTTCATGGTCCTGGCGTCGGTGTCCGGGACGCTCTCGTTCTCCGCGCTGTTCTCGAGCGAGTTCCTCACGAGCGAGCCGCTGCGCCACGGGTTGTTCGCGCTCTTCTTCATCGGCTTCGGCGTCAAGGCGGGCATCGTTCCGCTCCATGTGTGGCTGCCCGAGGCGCATCCGGCCGCACCGACCAGCATCTCGGCGTTCATGTCTGGCGTGCTCATCAAGACGGGCATTTACGGCATCGTCCGGGTCTGTGCGTTTGGACTCGGGGTGCCGTTCCTCTCCTGGGGTGTCATCGTCGTGCTCGTCGGCGGCCTGTCGGCCCTCCTCGGTGTGCTCTATGCGCTCATGCAGCACGACCTGAAGCGCCTGCTCGCCTACCACAGCATCGAGAACATCGGCATCATCCTGCTGGGTCTTGGCGCCGGCATGATCGGCCTGACGTATGGACGGAGCGACGTCGCCGCGTTGGGCGTGGCGGCCAGCCTCTACCACGTCCTGAATCACGCGGTGTTCAAA
>JANLHE010000413.1 GCA_024653875.1 Acidobacteriota bacterium | reverse complement strand
CAGCCACCACGTCCCGCAGGTCCTCGAAACGGCCGCCCTTGAACCTGCCGCCGAGGATCACCACCACGCCGCCGGGGAAGCTCTCGATGGCCTTGCGGGCCGAGGCGATGTTGGTGGCCTTGGAATCGTTGATGTAGGTGACGCCGTCGATGACGGCCACCCGTTCGAGCGCATGGGCCAGGCCGTGAAAACCTTCGACGGCGCGCCGCATCGCGTCCGCCGGCACGCCGGCCAGGCACGCCACCGCCGTCGCCGCCAGCACGTCGCTCAGCAAGTGGCGGCCCGGCACCTGCACCGATTCCAGCGGCACCAGCGGCACGCTGACGCCGCCCGAGCGCCGCACGATGACGCCGCGCTCCACGGTGACGCCGTCGGCAAGGGTGCCGTCGAGCGAGTAGTCGAAGCGGCGCGCGCGCGCGCCCCGCGCCAGCGCCAGCGCCGCCGGATCATCGGCGTTGACCACGGCCCAGTCCTGCGCGGTCTGGTTCATGAAGATACGGCCCTTGGCGGAGGCGTACGCCTCCACCGTCCCGTGGCGGTCGAGGTGATCGGGCGAGAGGTTCAACAGGACCGCGATCCACGGGTGGAATGTGTCGATCGTCGCCAACTGGAAGCTGCTGGCTTCCACGACGTGCCGGGTCCGGGCGGTGGACGCGTCCACCTGCGCGGCGAGCGGCGCGCCGATGTTGCCGCCGGCCGGCGCGTCACACCCCGCCTCGATCAGCATGCGCGAGGCCAGCGTCGTGGTGGTGGACTTGCCTTTGGTGCCGGTGATCGCAATCACCCGCCCGCGCAGCCAGCGCGCGGCCAGTTCCAGTTCCCCGATGATCGGCACGCCGGCCCGGCGGGCGTTCACGAACGCCGCCTGTTCGAGCGGGACGCCGGGACTGACCACCAGCAGGCCGGCGCCGGAGAACTGGTCCGCCGTGTGGGGGCCAAGCTGCACCTGCACGCCCCGGGCGCGCACCGCGTCGGCCACGGCCAGCGCCGGTGCCGCGTCGGCCAGCGTCACGCGCGCGCCGCGCGCCAGCAGCAGGTCCACCGCGGCCAGTCCGCTGAGGGCGGCGCCCACCACGGTCACGTTGAGGTTCGTTACGGTGAAGTCCATTGCCATCACCTCAACTTCAACGTCAGCAGACTCAAGAGCGCGAAGATGATGGCGAGAATCAGGAATCGCGTGATCACCTTGGGTTCCGCCCAGCCGATGAGCTCGAAGTGATGATGGAGCGGCGCCATCTTGAAGATCCGCTTGCCGCGCAGCTTGAACGACCCGACCTGCAGAATGACGGAGAGCCCTTCCATCACGAACACACCGCCGACAATCGGGAGCAGCAGTTCCTGCTTGATGAGGACGGCGACGGTGCCGAGCGCCCCGCCCAGCGCGAGCGAGCCGACATCGCCCATGAAGATGTCGGCCGGATGGGAATTCCACCACAGGAAGCCCAGGCTGGCGCCCACCAGCGTGCCGCAGAAGATCGTCAGTTCGCCGGCAATGGCCGACGGGGGGATCAGCAGGTACTCGGCCATCCCACGATGGCCGGTCACGTAGGTAAACGCCGTGAACGTCGCCGCCGACACGGCGAACGTGGAGATCGCGAGTCCGTCGAGTCCGTCGGTGAGGTTCACGGTATTGGTGGCGCTGACCAGGACGAACATCGCAAACAGGACGTACACCCATCCCAGGTCGGGCGCCCACTGTTTGAAGAACGGAATCATCAGCCGCGTGTGGTATTGCGCGGGGTCAAGGTCGGAGAGCACCAGCAGCGCCGCGCCAACCGCCAGGCCCACGCCGATCTGGGCCAGCATCTTGTAGCGCGCGAACAGGCCGTGGTGGCTGCGGCGCGCCACCTTCAGGTAGTCGTCCACGAATCCAATCACGCCGAACGCCGCGGTCGCCAGCACCGCGATCCAGACGAACGCGTTGGTCAGGTCGGCCCACAGCAGCGTGGGCACGAACACCGCCGTCAGGATCAGCAGCCCGCCCATGGTCGGCGTGCCGGACTTGGACTTGTGGCTTGCCGGGCCGTCCTGGCGCACCACCTGGCCGATCTGAAACTCGCGCAGGCGCCGGATCATCCAGGGCCCCAGCAGCAGGCTGATCGCCAGCGCCGTCAGACTGGCCGCCGCGGTGCGGAAGGTGATGTACCGCACGACGTTGAGGCCGAACTGTTCGTGGAGGAGATGGAACAACATCAGGCCACCTCCCGCAGTCGGTTCGCGACGAGGTTGGTCCTGGTGCCGTTCGATCCCTTGACCAGCACCAGATCGCCGGCGCGCACCAGCGCGGCCACAGGGCCGGCGGCCGACGCGCTGTCGGCAAACCGCAGGATGCGCGCCGCGTCGAGGCCGGCCTGGCGCGCGCCCTCGACGAGCCCGTCCGCGGCCGGGCCGCCAATGGCCACCAGCAGATCCACGCCGGCCTCGGCCGCCGCGCGTCCCGTGTCCGCATGCAGCGCCTTGGCGGCGTCACCCAGTTCCAGCATCTCGCCCAGCACCGCGATGCGGCGGCCGCCGGTCCGGGTCGCGGCCAGGGTGGCCAGCATCACGCGGACGGCCGCGGGACTGGCATTGTAGGAGTCGTCCACCAGGCGCGCGCCGTTGGCCAGCGTGATCAGGGCGCCACGGCGGTCCACGGCGGTGAGGCCCGCCGCGGCGCGCGACACATCGGCGGCCGGCACACCCAGTTCGAGCGCGACGGTCGCCGCGGCAAGCACGTTCAGCAGGTTCGGGCGGCCGGCCAGCGCCAGCGACAGGGCGAGTGGCCCCCACGGCGTGGACACCTCGGCGCTGATGCCGTCGAACCCGTGATCCTCCACGCGCATCGCCTGCACATCGGCGCGCGCGTCCACGCCGAACGTCCGCACCCTGGCCGGACACCGCCGCACGTGCCGCATGACGAGGGGATCGTCGGCGTTGGCCACCACCACGGTGGCCGCCGTGGCCCCGTCGAGAATCTCCGCCTTCGCGTCGGCAATCGCCTCGAGGCTGCCGAAGTGCCCGATGTGCGCGTTGCCCACGTTGATCCACACGCGCACATCCGGCGACGCCAGCGCCACCAGCTCGCTGATCTCGCGGGCGTGGTTCATGCCCAGCTCGACCACCGCCACGTCGGGTCCATGGCGCAGCTCCAGCAGGGACAGCGGCAGTCCGATGTGGTTGTTGAGGTTGCCCTCGTTGCGGAACACGCGATAGCGCGGCGCCAGGCACCTGGCGACGGCCTCTTTGGTCGTGGTCTTGCCGGCGCTGCCGGTGATCGCCACCACCGTCGCGCCCGAGCGCCGGCGCACCTCGCGCCCCAGCCGCTGCAGCGCGGCCAGCGGGTCGGGCACCACGATCACCGCGGCGTGACCCGGCTCGAGCGGCGGCGACGACACGAGCACGCCGGCCACGCCGCGCGCGATGGCATCGGGCAAAAACGCGTGGCCATCGCTCGCCTCGCCGCGCAGCGCCACGAACAGCGTCCCCGGCGTGTGCGCGGACACGGGCGCGGCGATGATCGTCCGGCTGTCGATCACGACGCGGTCGAAGATCCGGCCCGGATCGCCGGACACAAGGTGTCCCCCGGTCGCTTCCGCCACCAGGCCGGCCGTCAGGACGAAGGCGCTCACCGAGGCACTCACACGCGTGGCGCCGCGCGGCGCTGGGAAAGGGCCGCCTTGGCGACCTCGACGTCGTCAAACGGCAGGGTGCGATCGCCGATCACCTGATACTTCTCGTGGCCCTTGCCCGCGATGAGCACGACGTCGCCGGCGCGCGAGGCGCGAATCGCCTGCTCGATCGCGATCCGGCGATCCAGGTGCACCAGCAGCGCCGTGCCCGCGCGCTTCGGCGCGCCCGGGTCGTCCGGCTGCACGATGCCGCGCTTGATCTCGTCGATGATGCGCCCGGGTTCCTCCGAGCGCGGGTTGTCGGAGGTGAGCACCACCAGGTCGCTCAGCCGCGCCGCCACCGCGCCCATCAGGGGCCGCTTCGATCGATCGCGGTCGCCGCCGCAGCCGAACACCGTGATGAGGCGGCCGTGCGTGAGGGGACGCGCCGTCTCAAGCAGGTTCTTCAGCGCGTCGTCGGTGTGCGCGTAGTCCACGACCACCCGCACGTCATCGGTGGAACCCGACACCACCTGGAACCGGCCGGGCACGCCGTCCAGCTGCGCCAGTCCCTGTTCGATCGCCGCGTCGGGAACCTCAAGCGCCACGGCACAGGCGACGACGCCGAGGATGTTGGAGACGTTGGGCCAGCCCACCAGCGGCGAGCGCACGGCCAGGCGGCCGCGCGGCGTCACCACGTCGAAGGCCAGGCCGTCAAGCGACGCCTGCACGGACTCCGGACGCACGTCGGCCGCGCGATTCACGCCGTACGTGATCGCGCGCGAGACGCGGCCCGCCAGTTCAACGCCACGGGGGTCATCGATGTTGATCGCGGCCGGCGCGCCCGCGGGCAGCATGTCGAACAACCGGCGCTTGGCCTCGAAGTACGAGGCCATGTCGCCGTGAAAGTCGAGATGGTCGCGCGTGAGGTTCGTGAAGATGGCGGCGGAGAACCGCAGCGAGGCCACCCGCTGCAGCACCAGCGCGTGCGACGAGACCTCCATCGCGCACGCCTTGCAGCCGCGCGTGACCATTTCGCGCAGCAGGCGCTGCACTTCGTTGGACTCGGGCGTGGTGTGCGCGGCGTCGGTTTCGTTGCCGGGCACAGGGCCGGTGCGGACGCTGACGGTGCCGAGCCGGCCGCAGGGCAGCCCGGCGGCGTCCAGCACCGACGCCAGCAGGTACGTGGTCGTCGTCTTGCCGTTGGTGCCGGTGACGCCGACGACCACGAGCTGCTCGCTGGGATGTTCGTAGAGGATCGCGGCGAGTTCGGCCAGCGAGAGGCGCGCGTCCGTGGTGCGCACCCACGGAATCGCGGCGGTGCGCGCGGCGTCGGCCGGCGCGGGCGACTGCGCGACGACGGCCACGGCGCCGTTGGCGATGGCCTGCGCGGCAAACGCCGCGCCGTCGGCGCGCTGCCCCGGCACGGCGACGAAGATGGCGCCGGGGGTCACGGCGCGGGAGTCATGGGTAATGGCGGTGACACGGACGTCGCCCTGACCGGCGCGCGCGACCACTGTGCCCGCATCGGACTGCACGGTGTGCGCGGCCGCGAACAACGCGGCCACGTTCATTGACCGCCTCCGGTGACCGGCGCGGGCGCCGGCCGCGCCCGATCCAGCCGCAACACGCCCGCATCGCCCGTCTCCACGGGAGTGCCGGCGGCCGGGAACTGGGAGACCACCACGCCGGTGCCGCTCACGCGCACGGACAGGCCGGCCAGGGTCAACAGGCGCGTCGCGGCGCGCGCGCCAAGCCCGGTCACGTCCGGCATCAGCACCTGGCCGTCGGAGGAGTACGACACCGCCTGCATCGCGGGCGCGCTGGCGCCCGGTCGCGCCAGCAACGTGGCGTCCGAGGAAACGATCACGGGCGCCACCGGATTCACCGACCGCGGCACGCCCAGGTACTGCATCGCGGCCTGCGCGACCTTCTGAAAGACCGGCGCGGCGACGACGCCGCCGAAGTACCCGCCGGCCTTCGGCTGTTCGATGACCGCGAGAATGGCCAGCCTCGGGCGCCGCGCCGGCACGAACCCGACGAACGAGCCCGTGTGATCCGAGTCGGAATACCGGCCGTTGATGATCATCTGGGCGGTGCCCGTTTTGCCGGCCACCTGATAGCCCTCGATCTGCGCGCGCTTGGCCGTGCCGCGCTCCACCACCTGCTCCATGATCGTCGTCAGCGCCGCCGCCGTCGAGGGACTGATGACGGTGCGCACGGCCACGGGCTCGATGACCTGCCGCCGGCCGTCGCGAATCACGGCGCCCACGATCCGGGGCTGCATGAGCGTGCCGCCGTTGGCCACGGCCGCCGTCGCCGTCACCATCTGCAGCGGCGTGACGCCGATCTGGTAGCCCATCGACACCGACGCCAGCGCGCTGTCATCGAGTTTCTCCGGCGCCCACACGATGCCGGGGCTGACGCCGCGGAAGTCCGTGCCGATGCGCTCGCCGAAGCCGAAGCGGTGCACGTAGCGGTTCAGGCGCTCGGCGCCGATCTTCCAGCCCGCCTTGATCGCGCCCACGTTGCTGGACTTCACGATCACGTCTTCGAAACTCAGGATGCCGTACCGGTGCTCGTCTTCCACCGTGCGGTTCTTTCCGACGCGAATCACGCCCGGCGACGTGTCGATCAGATCCGAAGGCACGAAGACGCCCTCCTCGATCGCGGCCGCGGCGGTCACCAGCTTGAACGTCGAACCCGGCTCGTAGATGGTCTGCGTCGCGCGGTTCCGGCGGAGGTCCGGCTCCACCTCAAGCGGGGTGTTCGGGTTGAAGAACGGATAGTTGGCCAGCGCCAGGATATCGCCCGTGGCGGGGTCCATCACGATGACGGTGCCCGCGGTGGCGCGGTGCAGGTGAATCGCGGCGAGCAACTCGCGTTCCGCGATGTGCTGAATCATCTGATCGATCGTCAGTTCCAGCGTCGCGCCCATCGTGGGCGCCAGTTCGATGCGGCTGTTCACCGATCGGTGCTGGGCGTCGGTCAGCCGGAGCACGCGGCCTTCCTTCCCGCGAATCTCCTTGTCAAACGCCTGTTCGACGCCGCCGAGCCCGTTGTTGTCGCGGCCGACAAAACCCAGGATGTGCGAGGCGAGTTCCTTCTTCGGGTAGTAGCGCTTGGTGTCGGTGTCCAGACGCACGCCCGGCAGCTCCAGCTCGAGGACCCGGCGGGCCATCCCCGGCGAGACGGCGCGGCGCACGTAGACGTAGTGATTGGTCCGGCTCAACTGCGCGGTGATGTCGCCCAGTTCCTTCCTGGTGCAATCGGTGAACACGCGGCACAGCGCCAGGGCCGTCGCGGCCGGGTCCTTGACCAGACGGGGGCTGGCCACCACGTTGTCCGCGTCCACCGAGTACGCCAGCACGTCGCCGTTGCGGTCGAGCACCTCGCCCCGCTTGGGCATCAGCGTTTCGGCGTCCATCTGCTGGTTGTTCGCCTTGGCGAGATAGGCCGGGTGCCGGACCACCTGCAGGTACACCAGGCGCGCCTGGATGCCGGCCGTCCACGTCGCCAGCACCACGCCGACCATCAGCAGGCGGCGGCGATACGCCCGGCGCCAGGTGGATTCAAACACCGTGTCGGGCCGGTCGTCCGTGTGCAGCGGATCGAGCGCGGCGCGCGACAGTTCCGGCCAGCGCTGATCCTGTTCCCGTTCCCGTGCCATACGCCCCCCTGCCCGTCGCCCGTGCCTGCCCCGTGATCCGCGCTAGCGCGCGTGCGCGACGACCGCCTTGGGGGCGGCCGCCGATCTGACCCGCTCGATCACCAGCGCCTGATCCGCCGCCGGATAGACCATGCCGAGTTCCTTCATCGCGCGCCGTTCCAGCAGACCAGGCGCGCGGAGCATCTCCACTTCGAGACGCAGCCGGCGATTGCGGCCTTCCTCCACCGCCCGTTCGCCCAGCATCTGCTGCACCTTGTAGCTGTGATCGATCAGCAGGTAGTGCTGCCAGCCCGAAAACAGCAGCATGCCCACCACCGCCGCGCCAATGCCGAGGCCGCGCAGGAACTGGCGCCGCTGATGCACATCCACCCCGCGCACGACCGGGTTGTTCCTGACGTCCTTCTTGATGGCGTACTCGACATCGATGTTCATGCGACCCTCTCCACCACCCGTAGCCGGGCGCTGCGCGCCCGGGGGTTGCGTTCCGCTTCCTCGCCGGACGGCACCACCGGCCGCCGCGTGACCACCCGCACCGTGCCCGGCTCGTCGGCGCCCAGACGGCGGAAGGTGTGCTTCACCACGCGGTCTTCCAGCGAGTGAAACGCGATCACCACCACTCGTCCGCCCGGCGCCACCAGCCTCACGGCCGCTTCCAGAAACGCGTCTATCCCGTCCAGCTCGGCATTGGTCCAGATCCGCAGCGCCTGAAACGTGCGCGTCGCCGGATCCAGCCGCTGCCACGTGCCGCCCCCGGCGGCCCGCCGCACCACGGACGCCAGCGCCGCGGTGCCTGTCAGCGCGCCACTGTCCCTGGCCTCCACGATCGCCCGCGCCACCCGCCGCGACTTGCGCTCCTCGCCGAACTCGTAAATCACGTTCGCGAGCGTGGTTTCATCCACCGTCGCGAGCAACTCCGCCAGCGAGGGTCCGGCCGCGCGGTTCATGCGCATATCCAACGGACCGTCCTGCCGAAAACTGAACCCCCGCTCGGGCGCGTCCAACTGCATCGACGACACGCCGAAATCCGCCAGCACCCCGTCCACCGCGGCGCGCCCCGTCTCGCGCACGACCCGGACCACCTCGCGATAGTCCGCGTGCACGTAGGTGACGCGATCGCCGAATCCCGCCAGCCGCTCGCGCGCGATCGCCAGCGCGTCCTGATCCCGGTCGATGCCGATGACGTGCCCCGCGCCCGCCTCGAGCAACGCCGCCGTGTGTCCCCCCAGCCCCAGCGTGCAGTCCACGTAGCACCCCTCGGGCGTGGGTGACAGAAACTCCACCGCTTCGGCCAGCAGCACCGGCGCGTGCGTGTTCGTCAGATCCCGAACTCCGCCAGCGCCTTCGCGTCGTCGTCCGTAAACGGTTCGCGGTCGAACTTCGCCAGCAGGCGCTCGTGGTTCCACACCTCGAGGTAATCCACCTGGCCCAACACGTCGACATCACCCGCCATGCCGGCGCTCTCGCGCAGGCGGGGCGGCAGGGACACGCGTCCCTGGCTGTCAAACTCGCTGAGCTGTCCGAAGTAGTTCACGCGGTCGAGAAACTTGAGGCGGGCCGGATGCGTACTTGGCATACGGCGCAGGCGCTCTTCCACGCCAAGCCAGACGGGCATCGGGTAGATGCGCACGGACTCACCGGTGAGGCTGGTAAGGTACAGTCCGGCGCCGTGCTGATCCTCCACGAGCGCCCGGAAGGCGTTCGGGATTTTCAGCCGCCCTTTGTCGTCGATCTTGGCGGAATAATTTCCCCGAAGCACGGCCTACTCCACTCTGCTCCAATTAAGTCCACTGCGATAGTAGGAGTACCCCGGGGGGCTGTCAATCGCAAAGTGTGGCAGGAATTAGACTTACGTCTAATTTTCGCCGCCTCGGCGCGTGTTACGATCGGCGGTCCCGCATGGCCAGCGCCCCCCTACAGCCCTCCGAGCCCTGGATCGCCGCATGAAGACGGTGCTGGTGTGTGAAGCGCAGGTGCCGTTTGTCCACGGGGGCGCCGAATTCCACGTGCGGGAGCTGGTGGCCCAGCTGCGGCTGCACGGTTACGACACGGAACTGGTGAGCGTCCCCTTCAAGTGGTATCCGAAGGAGGAAATCCTGGCCCATGCGGCAGCCTGGCGGCTGCTGGACCTGTCCGAAAGCAACGGCCGGCCCATCGACCTGGTCATCGCGACCAAGTTCCCCACCTACTTCGTGCGCCATCCGCAGAAAGTGGCGTGGCTCATTCACCAGCACCGCGCGGCCTACGAGCTGCCGGGCACCCCGTTCAGCGACTTCGCCCACACGGAGCCGGATGTCGCGCTGCGCGACAAGATCATCGCGCTCGACACCCAGATGCTGGGCGAGTGCCGGCGGCTGTTTGCCAATGCGCAGAACACCGCCGACCGGGCCAGGCGGTTCAACGGCGTCGCGGTGGAGGCGCTGTACCATCCGCCGCGTCTGGCCAGCCGCCTGTCGGCGGGCCCGTATGGCAACTACGTGCTGTCGGTGGGGCGCCTGGAAGCCGTCAAGCGGGTGGACCTCGCGATTCGCGGGCTGGCCCACGCGCCGGGCGCGCTCCGGCTGAAGGTGGCCGGCACGGGCACCCAGGGGGAGGCCTTCGCCGCGCTGGCGGCCTCGCTCGGCGTGGCCGATCGCGTGGACTTCCTCGGCGCGGTGGACGACGAGACCGTGTTGTCGCTGTATGCCGGCGCGCTGGCCGTGGTGTTTCCCCCCTATGACGAAGACTTCGGGTACATCACGCTCGAGGCGTTCCTCTCGCACAAGGCGGTCATCACGA
>JANLHE010000410.1 GCA_024653875.1 Acidobacteriota bacterium | reverse complement strand
GATCCGTCGAAGTACCTGACGCCCGATGGGCCGCGCGCATTTGCTGTCACGCGTGAGCGCATCCAGGTTCGCGACGAAGACGACCAGTGGCTGGAGGTGCGCGAGACCATGTGGGGACCGGTGGCCGCGCCGGATCACGCAGGGCGCCAGTTCGCGCTTGCCTGGGTGGCGCACCAGCCGGAGGGCATGAACTTCCGGCTGTCCGCCATGGAATCCGCGACGACGATCGACGACGCGATGGCAATCGCCAACCGCGCCGGCGTGCCCGGGCAGAACTGCGTCATCGCCGACCGGCAGGGACAGATCGCGTGGACGATTGCCGGCCGCATTCCGCGCCGCGTCGGATTCGACGGCCGGCTGCCCGTGTCGTGGGCGGACGGTACGCGCCGCTGGGATGGCTGGTACGGCTTCGGCGATTACCCGCGGATTCTCAATCCCCCTGGTGGCATCATCGTCACGGCCAACAACCGGATTGCGTCCGGTGCGCATCTGGCCATGCTGGGTGATGGCGGATATGACCCGGGCGCGAGGGCGCGGCAGATTCTTGATGGCGTGCGCGCGGTGGATCGCGCCACGGTGGCCGGCATGCTGGCGGTGCAACTGGACGACAGGGCGTTGATGATGGAGCGCTGGCGCGCGCTGGCGCTGAAGGCGATCGGGGATGACACCACGCCGGCGCGGGCGGAGTTCAGGCGGCTGCTGCAGGAGAGCTGGACCGGGCACGCGTCCGTGGATTCGGTCGGATACCGTCTCGTCCGGCAGTTCAGATTGAAGACCGCGGAACTGGCGTTCGCGCCGTTTGTGGAGCGGCTGCGGACGATGGACGCGTCGTATCCCGCCACGCCTGGCCGCAGTCTTGAAGGCGCCGTGTGGGCGATGGCGACCGCGGAGCCGCCCCACCTGCTGAACCCCGCCTATGACAGCTGGGTGATGCTCCTGCGCGATGCCGTGGATCAAACCATCGCCGACCTCACCCGTGACGGCCGCGTGCTTGCCGAACGGACCTGGGGCGAAGCCAACACCCTGGTGGTGCGGCATCCGATTTCCCGCGCGGTCCCCGTGCTGGGCCGCTGGCTCGACATGCCGCACGCCCCTCTGCCGGGTGACAGTCACCTGCCGCGGGTCCAGGGCACCACGCACGGCGCGTCGGAACGGCTGACGGTGTCGCCCGGGAATGAAAAGGACGGGTACTTCCACATGGCCACCGGTCAGTCGGGGCATCCGCGCTCGCCGCACTATCGCGACGGGCACGACGCCTGGGTGAACGGCACCCCGACGCCGTTCCTGCCTGGGCCGACGGTCGCGACACTGGTGCTTCGGCCATCGTAGGGTGCTGCGGCCGCATAAGGAGGCCCGTGCCCTCCATCCTCTACCGCGTCGGCCGCTCGATCGCCAGGTCTTCCCTGTCGCCCCATTCCTTCCACGAACCGGTGTAGTTGCGGACGCGGGGAAAGCCGAGCAGGCGCAGCGCGAGGTAGGTGTGCGCCGCGCGATAACCGCCCTGGCAATAGGTGACCACCTCGCGATCGGCCGTGACGCCGAGGGCGCCGTACATCGCCCTGAGTTCAGCGACGGGCTTGTAGGTGCCATCCGGCGCGAGGTTGTTCGTCCACTCGAGGTTCACGGCGCCAGGAATCGCGCCACCTCGCTTCGCGCGAACGGCTTCCCCGTAGTACTCCGCCTCGCTGCGGGTGTCCACGATGGCCGTCTCCATTTTGCCCAGCCTGTCGCGCACGTCGGACCACGTGGCCAGTCGACTGGCGTCCGGCTCGCCGTGCCAGGTGCTGGGCACCGGCGCATGGGCGTCTGTCGTGAGGGAAAGGCCCGCCCGGGTCCAGGCCGGCACGCCGCCATCGAGCACGCGCGCGTCGGGGTGCCCGAGGTACTCAAGGAGCCAGAACACGCGGGCCGCACGGACCCCTGAGGTGGCTTCGTACACCACCACCGATCGATCGGGCGTGGCGCCGCGCAGCGACATCAGGTGCCCGATCATCCACATGAACGCCCGCAGCGGCGCCTCGCTCGTGTCGATCAGGCTCACGCCCCAGAGATCGAGGTGCACCGCGCCTGCCAGATGCCCGGCCGCGAATTGTTCCGCGGGCCGGACATCCAGCAGTAACGGCGGGCTCGCGCCCGTCAGTTCCTGCTGAAGTGCGGCAGGGGTGATCAGCATGGCGCTACTGGATCACCACGAAGCGCCACAGACGCGCCGCTTCGTTCGCGCCCACGTACTTGCCGATCTCCTTCTCGAACTGTTCCTTCGTCTTCCACGGACGGTACTCGTTGAACTCGCGCACCATCCGGTTGCCGGCGCCGGGGATGCTGAGGATGTCCTCGTTCGTCGCCGTGTTCAGGTTGACCGGAATGAACACGTACTTCTTCAGGCGGTTGGTCTCCTCGGCGCCGACGTACTTGCCAATCTCCTTGTCGAACTGCGCCCACGTCTTCCAGGGACGGTACTCGGTGAACTCGCGCACCATGCGATTGCCGGCGCCGGGAATCAGCAGGATTTCCTCGCGCGTGCCGGTGCTCAGGTTCACGTGCACGAACGCCTTGAGGTAGAACGCGTCAATCTGTTCCTTGGCCACCTTCTGGTCCACGAGGAACGTGTTCAGGTCAACGATGCTGGCAAACGGACGGGCCGCGACAAGTGCCTTCGCGATGACCGGCGTCATCCCGGGCATCGTGGCCAACTCCGCTTCAGGAACCAG
>JANLHE010000404.1 GCA_024653875.1 Acidobacteriota bacterium | reverse complement strand
AATCCTCCCCGGCATGGTGGGCCACGTTTCCCACGGCCAGTAGAACTGCCAGTACGGCCCGCGCATCTCCATGCCGATGTAGGTCAGCAGCAGGATGGCCGCCATCACCAGGATGAACACCAGGTTCTGCGTGCGCCGCGCGCGCGGGAACCACTCGCCGGTGACCGCGCTCGGGCTGCGGTCGAGCCACGGCCACACCGTGAGCAGCCCAATCAGGACGCCCGGCAGAATCACGCCGCCGATGAACGCGCCGTTGATCGTGAAGCTGCCCATGTGAATGGTCGTGTCGGTGACGATCTCCTGGAGCCAGAGGAAGTACCACGGCGCCTTGGCGGGGTTCGGCGTGATGAGCGCATTGGCCGGTTCTTCAAGCGGCGATGCGATGAACACCGCAAGGATGCTGATCACGGCGAACGTGCCGAGCGTGGCGATCATCGCCCGCCGCGTCAGATCGGGGACGGCGTTCACGGTGGTGTTCGGGGCCTCCAGCGAGCGCGCGGTCACGGTCGGCGCCGTGCCCTTCGTGACGCCCAGGAGCGTGTAGGTCTTGGTGGTCGACGGGGGCACCGGTCGCGCCACCTCGGTGATCTCCTCGCGGTCCGCCCGCGCCAGGCCGCCATCCTTGCGGACGCGCCACATGTGGTACCCGAACAGCGCCGCGACCGCGCCCGGCAGGACGACGATGTGCAGCACGTAGAACCGGATGAGCGTGGCCTGCTCGATCGCGCGGCCCCCGATCAGCAGCTCGCGCACCTGCGGGCCCACCCAAGGGATTGCCGACGCGATGTTGGTGCCGACCGTGACCGCCCAGAACGCGAGCTGGTCCCACGGCAGCAGGTACCCGGTGAACGAGAGGAACAGCGTGAGCAGCAGCATCACGACGCCGATCACCCAGTTCCACTCGCGGTGCTGGCCGCGGGCGATGCCGTTCTTGTACGCGCCGGTGAAGAACACGCGCGCCAGGTGCAGCACCACGGTGATGACCATCCCGTGCGCGGCGACCCGGTGGACGGCACGCAGCCAGCGGCCGAACGTGATGACGTACTCGATGTCCTTGACGGACTGGTACGCGCGCTCCACCGACGGCACGTACAGGAACAGGAGCGGCAGGCCCGACAGCGTCAGCAGGAGGAACAGCGCCGCGGTGATCGTGCCGAGCCAGAACGAGTAGGTCCAGGCCATCGACGCCTTCGACACCTTGGCCGGAAAGGCGTGCAGGAGGAAGTTCGACGTGATGGCGTCACCGGCATCGCGGTCCGAGCGGGGGGTCACGCTCCAGAAGCGTCGCGGCCGCACGCCGGGCGCTTCGGGAGGCTGGGCAGGTTGTGTGGTCATGGTTACACCGTGAGCCGGAAGTCGCGGTCCACTTCAGCCGCCAGATCCACCACCAGCTGCCCGTCGTCGGCCGCCACCGAGAGGCGGTACCAGGACAGCGGCTTGGGGGCCGGACCGGAGATGTTGGTGCCGTCGCCCGCGTAACGCGAGCCATGGCACGGGCAACTGAACTGGTGGGTCAGCTTGAGCGGGGCGCCGGCCACCGTGGTCGTCTCCGGGCGCGGCAGGGCTTCGGCGCGCACCGTGCATCCCAGGTGGGTGCACACGGCGGACACCGCGTGGAACGTGTTGCCGTCGCGGAAGATGAACAGGCGCTCATCGGCCAGGAACTTCAGGCCATCCGGGAATTCCGCCGGCGGCCCGAGCTTCACGGTGGTGGGCGCGTCATACGAGACGTTCGGCATGAGCGATCGCGCCGACGCCAGCGCCTGCACGCCGAGGGCGCAGACCCCGGCGCCGGTCCCCAGCTTGATCAGGAAATCGCGACGGTCATTTTTCTGTGCCGGCTTCTGTGCTGCTTCACTCATACATCCTCCGCCCACGCATCCGTGATCGAAAACCGCTCCATCGTCATGGCGCCCGTGGGGCACCGAATCGCGCACAGGCCGCAGCGGATGCAGCGCTCGTCGTCCTTGACGAGCGCTGTCAGCGGCAGGCCGTGGTCGCCCATGCGGCCGGCCACCGCGTCGCGCTCCCCCTCGGGCAGGGCCACCTGATCGAGCGGCACGAACGCCAGGCAGTACTCCGGGCAGATGTCCACGCAGCGGTTGCACAACACGCAGATGTCCGGGTCGTAGATCGTCTGCACGTGACAGACCAGGCAGCGCGCGGCCTGTTCCACGGCGGCGTCGCGGCCGTAGCCTGTTTCCACTTCGGCGATGCCCGTGCGGCGGCCCAGATCCAGCGTGGGCGGCGACTCGCGATTGAACTGCTCGAACCCCGCGACCATCCGGTAGGTGGCGGTGGGAATCGCCTCCACCGCCAGGTGCGTCTCGATGCGCGCGCGGTGACCTGTGAGGAACTGGTGAATCGAGCGCGCCGCGAGTTTGCCGTTGGCGACGGCCTGAATGAGATTTCGGGGACCGAACGCGACGTCTCCGCCCGCATACACACCCGGCGCGCTGGTGGCCAGTGTCGTT
>JANLHE010000401.1 GCA_024653875.1 Acidobacteriota bacterium | reverse complement strand
CGCACCACCGGCACCTGTGCGGACATCGCCGTTCCCGCGAGCATCACGGCCACAACTCCAGCGGCCCCGCTGATTAGCAACTTCTTCATAGGATTCCCTTCCCCGCACAGCTTACCCGAGCAGGCCCACACCGGGCCAGTCCGCCCATGGACAGGGCGACCTACGTCACCGCGAGCATGCGCGACAGCGCCTGATGCGCGCGCAGCCGCACGTCTTCGGGCACCTCGATGACGTACTGGAGGTGCTGCAGCGCCGCCAGCGTCTCTTCCAGCGTGATCTCGTTCATGTGCGGGCAGCGCACCGAGCACAGGCGCAGCATCTCCTTGCCGGGGTTCGCGGCCGCGATGTTGTCGCCCATCGAACACTCCGTCAACAGCAGGTAGCGCGGCGCCGTGGAGCGCTCGACGTACTGGATCATCGCGGAGGTGCTGCCGGTGAAATCCACCACGTCCACCACCTCGGGCCGGCACTCCGGGTGCGCGAGGATCACCGTGTCCGGAAACTGCGCCCGGACGTTGGCCACATCCTCCACCGTGAACTTGTCGTGCACCTCGCACCGGGCCGTCCACCCGATCAGCGTCTTGCCGGTCTCCTTGGCGACGTTCCCGGCCAGGTATTCATCGGGCAGGAAGATCACCGTGTCGCTGTCCAGGGAATTGACGATGCGCGCGGCGTTGCCGGAGGTGCAGATGATGTCGGACTCGGCCTTCACCTCGGCGCTGGTGTTGATGTACGTCACCACCGGCACGCCGGGATACCGCGCCCTGAGCGCCCGCACGTCGGCGGCGGTGATGCCGTCGGCCAGCGAACAGCCCCCGTGCGCCGACGGCAGCAACACCGTGCGGGTCGGGTTGAGGATCTTCGCCGTCTCGGCCATGAACCGGACGCCGCAGAACACGATGATGTCCTTGTCCGTCGTCGCGGCCTGCCGGCTCAGCTCCAGCGAATCGCCACCCACGTCGGCCACCGAGTGGAACAGCGCCGGCTCCATGTAGTTATGGCCGAGGATGATCGCGTTGCGCTCGCGCTTGAGGACGTTGATCTCGGCGGCGAGTTCTGCCTTGTAGCGCAGCTCGACGTCCGGCACCACGTCGCGCAGCGTCGCGCGAAGATGCAGATACATGTCGTGCGCGGTTTCGATGGTGGTCAGTGTATGCATGTCGATCAGGAGACGAGCAGGCTGAGGTCCAGCGCGCGAACGGAGTGTGTCAACGCGCCGACGGAAATATAAGCGACACCGGTTTCGGCGTACTCGCGCACGTTGTCCAGCGTGATGTTGCCGGAGGCCTCCAGGGGCACCGTGCCCGCGGCCAGGGCCACACAGGCGCGGACGTCTGTCACCGACATGTTATCGAGCAACAGGCGGTCGAGCGCCAGTGGCAGGCAGGCGTCAACGTCGGCCGGGGTGCGGCACTCCACTTCGATCTGGAGCGGGGCGCCCACGCGGCGTCGGACCCGCGCCACCGCCTCGGGGATGCTGCCGCACGCGTCGATGTGGTTATCCTTGATCAGGACCATGTCGAACAGCCCCATGCGGTGATTCCGGCCGCCACCCGCGCGAACCGCCATCTTGTCCAGCACGCGCAGGCCTGGCGCGGTCTTGCGCGTGTCCAGGATGGTCGCGCCGGTACCCTGCACGCGATCGACAAACGCCCGCGTCGCCGTGGCAATGCCTGACATCCGCTGCAGGAAATTGAGCGCCGTCCGCTCCCCCGCGAGGATGCCGATGGCCGGCCCCTCGAGCGTGGCCACCACGTCGCCGGGGGCGACGCGCGCGCCGTCCACGACCTTCGGCGTCCACGCGATCCGCGCATCCACCTGCGCGAACACCTCCGCGGCCACCGTCAGCCCCGCGACGACCCCAGGCGCCTTGGCCACCACGCGCCCGCGCACGTGCCGGTCCGGGGCCAGAATGCTCACGCTCGTGACATCCCCCGAGCCCAGGTCTTCCGCAAGCGCGACACGAACGATCGATCCCACGTCTGGAATACTGACCATGCTTGTAACTTCCAACAATATCGCGATCGGCCCCTGTCGCAGTAGGATCCTTCGGAATCCAGGACCCCAGCAATGCTCTATGCCCTCGGCTTCCTCCTCCCCCCGCTGGCGTGGTGGTCTGCCCAATTGGGCGGTGGGTGGTTCTGGCTGCCCGTCGCGGCGCTCTACGTCGGCGTCCCCATCGTCGATGCGCTCGCGCGGCCGAACCAGCGACCACCGGCTTAGAAGGCCGGTGCTCTATCCACCTGAGCTACGGGCGCGTCGCCGACATTGTACCGCCGTCAGAACTGCCGCGCCTCCGACGCGAGCCCGGCTCTGAGTCAAGATGCGCAGGACACCATGGAATCCCGGCGCGACGTTCCCGTGGCAGGTGTGGCAGCGATCGCAGCGATCGACCTGCGTTGACACTAACCTGACGTTAGGTTTATTGTGCTGTCGTTGACTCGCAGCGCGCATTCTCAAGGAGGCCGGCCTGTGACTCAGCACTACTCGGTTGTCGTCGAGCGCGAATCCAACGGCACGTTTTCCGCGTGGGTGGCCGGACTGCCCGGTGTGTACGCGGCGGCCGACACAGCCGCGGTCGCCAAGCGGGCGATTCGATCGGCGCTGGCGGCGCACCTGACCGCCCTCGCAGACCTTGGACGGTCACAGGCTCCACAGGTAGACGTCCTGGTGCTGCGGTACGACCCGCTGTCCCTGCGACGGCGGACCGCGTTGCGTTACGTCGGCCTTGGGGCGCTCATGGGCCGCCGGACGAGCAAAGCGAAGACCGCAGCCTCCAGGTTGAACGGCCGCAAAGGCGGCCGGCCCCGTAAGCACGCCGGGTGAGGATGCTGGCAGCACGCCCAATCGCACTCGTCGCCCTGATCGGCGCCAGCCTGGCAATCGGCCTCGGCGCCCGCGGCCAGCAGGCCGCGCCGGCGTCGCGCGCGCCGGTTCGCGTGCCGGTTCTGGTGGAACTGTTCACCTCGGAAGGCTGTTCGAGTTGTCCGCCCGCCGATGGGCTGCTGAAAGACCTGCTCGCCACACAACCCGTTGACGGCGCGTTCGTC
>JANLHE010000391.1 GCA_024653875.1 Acidobacteriota bacterium | reverse complement strand
CACGCACCGGCGGCTCCCGCGCGTCAGCACCGCCGGCCGCGCATCGTCCGGGCGGGCGACGTGCCGCGCCTGCAAGGAACCGATCGCGAAGGACACGTGGCGCGTGGCGCTGGTCTTCTATGAGGACGGCCGGCTTGCGCCGTCCGGTTTCATCCACGCGGGCTGTGTCGCGCCGTACATCGAGACCACGGACATCCTGGATCGCGTGCGGCATTTTTCACCCGCGTTGACCGACGGCGACCTCGCGGCGTTCAGCGGCGCGATGACGGGCTAGCCGAGGGAAACGGGTAGACTGGCGCGGTGCGCGTTCCCCTACCCGCGGCAGCACTGGCGATCGCCATCAGCGTGATCGCGGCGACCTGGCCGTTTGCGTTCGAACTCTCCAGGGGCGTGAGCGATCTCGGCGACCCGATGCTGAACTCCTGGGCGCTGGCCTGGGTCGCCCGCACCCTGCCTCACGCGCCGGCGGCCATCTTCGACGCCAACATCTTCTTCCCGGAAACCTCCACGCTCGCGTACTCCGAGCCCCTGATTGTTCCCGCGCTGCTCGTGGCGCCTCTGTTGTGGCTCGGCGGCGACCCCATCCTGGCGCACAACCTTCTGGTGCTGATCGGCTACGCCGGGTCGGGCCTTGCCATGTTTGTGTTGGTCCGCGGCCTCACCGGCCAGGACGGCGCTGCCCTTGTCGCCGGCGTCATGTTCGCGGTGTTCCCGTACCGCACCGAGTCGTTCGCCAAGGTGCAGATGGAAATGACCATGTGGTGGCCGATCGCGCTGTGGTGCGTCCATCGCGCGGCGGCGGAGACGGCGCGGCGGCGGTGGGGCCTTCTGCTCGGCCTCAGCCTGGCGCTGCAGGCGTACTCGGGTGTGTACCTCGCCGCGTACGGCCTCGTCACGGCAGGCGTCGTCGCCCTCGCGGCCTGGCTGACGGCGCCGCCCGCGCGGCGCGCGCGACTCCTGGCCACGTTCGCGATGGCAGGGCTCCTCGCCACCGTGCTCACCCTGCCGCTGGCGCTCGCGTTCCAGCGGGCGTCGGCCCGCGTGGGTGAGCGGAACCTGGAAGCGGCGCAGGTCTACAGCGCGGAGTGGCGGGACTACCTTCGGCCGCATCCCGAGCAGCAGTGGTGGGGTGTGCCCGCGTCTCCCGGCCCGGCGGAACGCCGGCTGTTTCCCGGCTATGTGGCCCCGGCGCTCGCCGTCGCAGGCGCGGTGGCGGGAGGGCCGATGGCAGCGGCGTACGGAGCGGCGGCCATCCTGAACGTCTACCTCTCCCGGGGCGCGAACACCGCGCCCTTCCGCTGGCTGTTCACGCATGCCGCGCCCATGCGTGCGTTTCGTGTGCCTGCGCGGTTCGGAATGCTCCTGGGCCTGGTCCTGGCCGTCCTCTCGGGGTACGCGGTGGCGCGGCTGACGCGGGGCCGCTCCCGTGCCATCACCACGCTCATCGTCGCCGCCTGCGTGTTCGGCAGCGTGGGTGAGGGCCGCATCCGGCCGCCGGAGTTATCGTCGCCTGGTGAACGCGCGCCATCGGTGTACGACTGGCTGGCCCGCCAGGATCGTGGCGCGGTGTGTGAATTCCCTCTGCGCGACCTTCGCGGGCGCGTGGGTCCGCAGGATGCGACTTACATGTACTACTCCGCGCGGCATTGGCAGCCGCTGGTGAACGGTTACAGCGGATTCACTCCGCCCTCGTATGAGGCGCTGGTTGATGGCCTCCGCGGATTCCCGGACGGAGCGGCAGTGGCCACGCTGCAGGCGCATCACGTCCGGTACCTGCTCGTGCATGAGCGCTACTACGTCACCGGCGACTTCGCGGGTGACGTGGCAGCACTGCGGGCGCATCCGGATCTGCAGTGGGTGGGTTCCTTCACGTGGGCCGATCGCACTCGCACGGACGCCTTCACCGTCACCCCGCGCCAGCCGGGGCGCGCGGACGGTGGACTATAGTGAGACATGGCAGAGACGCGACCTGCCGTCTGGCATTCGCGTCCGGTGGCGGACGTCGTCGATGCGTTGCGCACGAGTCCTGCTGGACTGAGCGCTGAAGACGCGGCGACGCGGCGCGCCGAACACGGTCTCAACGTCGTGCGCCTCGCGCCGCCCACCCCGGCGTGGCGAATTCTCCTCGATCAATTCCGCAGCATCATCGTGGCGCTGCTCGGCGCGGCCGCGCTCGTCGCCTGGATGACGGCCGATGCGATTGACGCCATCGCTATCGGCGTCGTCCTGGCCCTGAACGT
>JANLHE010000201.1 GCA_024653875.1 Acidobacteriota bacterium | reverse complement strand
TGCCGCGGCATCAGCCTTGGCCTTGGCCGCCGCGGCTTCCTCGGCTTCCTTGATCAGGGCAAAGTCTTCCTTGCTGAGCCGGAAGCGATCCCAGGCGTCCTGCGCGAAGAACATCCCGTACGCGTCGGCCTGCGCGTTGCCCGACTGCGCCACGCTCTTGAGGCCGTCGCGGTTGCTGAACCACAGCATCGCCTTGCCGTCCAGGATCCAGCGGGGGCGGGAGTCATTGAAGCCGCTCTGCGTCAGGTTGATGACTCCGCCGGCGCCGTCGGCGCGCACGAGGCCGACTTCGCCGGGCGCCGATCCGGGCACCGCGTAGTCAAAGAGGATCCACTGGCTGTCCGGACTCCACTGGAAGTACTGGTCGTGGTCGCCCATGGAGAACAAGTGCTGATCCGTCAGCAGCGTCCTTGCCTGCTTCGTCGCCACGTCCAGCACCTTCAGCGTCATCCGGTTCTCGATGTACGCCAGGGACTTGCCGTCGGGGGAATATTTCGGCTGGTAGTTCTCGTGCTCGTTGGTGACCAGCGGCGTCTCGCGCAGCACGGTGGAGGCGTAGAAGTGCAGTTCCTCGTCGCGCGTGCGCCGTGCCTCGACAATCTGCCACCGGTTGCCGCGCTCGGAGGAGTAGACGAGCGCCTTGCCGTCAGGAGAGAAGCCGACCGAACGCTCCAGTTCCGGGGTCTTCGTGATCTGCTTGGTCACGCCGCCCTCGACGCTGGTGACGAACACGTCGCCGCGGGCGATGAACGCGACCTCCCTGCCCGATGGCGCGACCGCCAAATCGCTGGCGCCGTTGGTGATGGCGACGACGCGTTCGTTGGTGGCCTTGGCGTCGGTGGCGATGGTCACCGGCACCCTTCGTGGCGCCTGGCCCGGGACCATCGTGTACAGCGCGCCGTCATAACTGAACGAGAGCGTACCGTTGCGCGCCGCCGTCAGGAACCGGACCGGTCGCGCCCGGAAGGTCGTGAGCTGCTGCGACTGGCCGCCCGAGACGTTCATCTTATGCACGTTGAACGAGCCGCTCGCCTCGGAGAGGTAGTAGAACGCGCGGTCGTTGTCGGTGAACACAGGGGTGCGGTCTTCGCCCGCGAACGTCGTGATCTTCCTGTGCGATCCGGTCTGTGTGTCATACGCCCAGATGTCACGCGTCACCGATGACACGTGGTGCTTCCGGAACGTGTTCTCCTGGCCCTTCTTGTCGTGGTAAATCAGGTATCGGCCGTCACGGCTGAACTGCACGTCCTCGGCGGGCGTCGTCAGCACCTGCGTCACACGGCCGCCCGCCACGGGCACCCGGTACAGCTCCGGCATGTACGCGGCCGGAAATCCGCGGTGATCGGCCGTATCCATGCGGGCCGCGCCAAACACGATCGCCGTGCCATCCGGCGTGAACGAAAACGGCGCCTCGGGCGCCGAATGGGACGTCAGGCGCTTTGGCTCGCCGCCGCTGACCGGCACGAGGAAGAGGTCGAAGTTGCCGTACCGGTCGCTCGCAAACGCGATATGCGAGCCGTCGGGACTCCACACTGGCAGGTAATCGTGCGCCTCGTGCATCGTCAGCGCCCGCGCCGCGCCGCCGGCGGACGGGACCAGATACAGGTCACCTTTGTAGGTGAACGCGATCTGCGAGCCGTCGGGGGAGATGGCCGGGTAGCGGTTCCACACGGGCTCGTTCGCGTCCTGGGCGGACGCGCTGGCCAGGGCCAACAGGACAACAGATACGGACAGGATTGATTGCCTCATTGCCTCATTGCCTCATTGCCTCATTCCAAAACGGGTACGTCCTTCGGAGTCCACAGCCCTTCACTCCTGGCCACGAACACCGTGGCCGTGAGGTCGGAGAAGACGTTGACCGTGGTGCGCGACATGTCGAGGATGCGGTCCACCCCCAGGACGATGGCGATGCCTTCGCCGGGGACGCCGAACATCGTCAGGATGCCGACCAGCAGCGGGATCGAGCCGCCAGGCACACCGGCGGCGCCGATGGCCGTGACGACCGACATGATCATGACTATGGCCATCTGGGGGATGGTGAGGTCGACGCCGAAGATCTCGGCAAGGAAGATCACGGTGATGCCCTCGAAGATTGCCGTGCCGTTCATGCACATCGTGGAGCCGATGGGCAGGACGAAGCCGGCAATGCCGCGCGGGATGCCCAGCTGGTGCTCGGACACTTCCAGGCCCGTCGGCAGCGTGGCGCTCGAAGAACTGGTGGAGAACGCTGTGATGAGCGCGGATTTCACGCGCGACACGAACACAAGGGGCGAGAGGCCGATGCCGAATTTCAGGATGCTGAACAGGGTGATGCCGACGTGCAGGGCCAGCGCGATCAGGACCGTGACGACGAACGCAGCCACTGCAACCATCAGGTCGAAGCCGAATCGTGACGACACGGTGAAGATGAGGCAGGCGACGCCGTAGGGCGCCAGCATCATCGCGAAGTGAATGATCTGAATCACCACCTCGTTGAGGGCTTCGAGAAAGTCCACCATGGGTTTGGCCTTGGCGGCCGGAATCAGCGTCAGCGCCGCGCCGAACATCAGGCCGAAGAAGATCACGCCCAACATGTCGGTCTTGGCAGCCGCGTCAACCGGGTTGCGCGGCACGATGTTGACAAAGGTCTCCGGGCCGAATTTGGCCGTCGTGGCGGCGGCTTCCACGCGGGTGGACGCGTCGCCGGCAAAACGGTCCATCAACTCCGTCCGTGTCTCGGGTGACACGCGATCCCACGGCCGCATGGTGTTGACCACGATCAACCCCAGCGTGGCCGCCAGGCACGTGGTGACGAAGAAGTAGCCGAGGGCCTTGCCGCCGACGCGGCCGACCTTGCGGATGTCACCGAGGCCCGCGACTCCCAGTGAAATGGAGGCGAACACCAGCGGCATGACCACCATGAACAACATGCGCAGAAAGATCTGGCCGACCGGACCCGCGATGAACTTGTTCACCCATTCGACGGTGGGGTTGTTCACGCCCACGGTCAGGTTGGTCGTGATACCAGCCGCCAGCCCTACCGCGAGGCCGAGCAGGATCTTGGTGTGGAGTTTCATGCCCGTGCCGCC